>DASPJL010000166.1:0-2291 GCA_035628645.1 Cytophagales bacterium
CACGGTCACTAAACCCAGCACTAACAAATTCATGCTTAGAACTCCCAACGCTTCAGCAAAAGTTGCCCCAAGATAAGAAATAGGCCTTGAAATTAAATAAGCTAAACGCCCTGTACGCAAATCTTGTTCCATTTGATCTTGAATATCAGGCAAAGAAATGAATACCCATTCATTAAAGGCAATATACCAAAGAAGATGATCGGAAGAAAACGTGTTTACGCCTGCCTTAACGGCCGCTATTTGCCATAAATGAGCAAAAATTACCAGGCAAGTAATCAAGAAAAAACTTAATCCTATCCATGCTTTGTAATTTTTTAAAGTATGCAAGGCGGCGATTTTAAAAACCGTCCAGTATTTATCAAACTTAACCATGTGGCTTATGTCCATACAACCCATATTCCGCAGTTTGCAAGTAGACTTTTTAGATTTTCTCTGAATTCATAAAAAAATTTAATTTTTTTCAAAAAACAGTCATTATAATTCCTTTTTAAGAAAAGGGGTATATATGATTGAAGATTATTCTAGCAAAGACCTTGATCACCTGGGTATCGTCTCTGCCATGTGTGATGAAATAAATTTAGTAAATACTATAGATCAATTAATTCCACCAGACCCTAGATCAACAATGACGATCGGAGAAACCGTTAAATTAATGGTAATAAACGGTTTAGGGTTTACTTCAAGACCATTATACTTAGAAGCCCAGTTCTATGCAAGCAAACCTATTGAGAGATTTCTTAGCAGGCCTTGCACTTTTGAAGAAGTTTCAGATGATCGTTTAGGGAGAACATTAGATACTTGTTTTAATTATGGATGTACGTCGCTTTTTTCTAGGGTTGCAAGTAAAGCTGCATTAAAATTTAATATTAACAATAAATTTCAGCACCTAGATTCTACAAGTATGCAGGCGGAGGGAGAATACTTATCTGAGGATGAAAACCCATTAATTACATTCGGGCATTCAAAAGATTATCGTCCCGACTTGAAACAATTTATGATTTCATTGGTGTGTAGTCAAGATGGAGATGTTGCGTTGCTTGCACAAACAATTGCAGGTAATACTTCGGATAAAACTCATTTCAAAGATACCCTTAATCGTCTTAAAGATCAAATTCAAGCCAGCGATCAGACAAATTATTTTGTTGCAGACAGCGAACTTTATACAGCAAATGGATTGAAAGAAATTTCAGACACAATTAAATGGATTACACATGTACCTGAGAAGATTAAGTCTGCGTCTGAAATAATTTCTAGAATTACTAAAGAAGATATGGAAGAACTTACCCGTGGATATAAATGTGCTGAGATTTGTTCTACATATGGAAGTGTGCGACAAAGATGGCTTTTAATTTACTCTGAACAAGCTTATTCGAGAGAAAAAAAGACTTTAGAAAGACAGATAAAAAAAGAATTCGATTTAAAGACAAAAGAATTAAAAAAGCTGGGTTCTAAAAGCTTTGAATGTGAATGTGATGCTAGAGCTTCGTTAGATACTCTAAAAAAAACTTTTAAGTATCATCGTTTAGGGGAAATGGTTGTAAAACAAAAGCGGGTTAAATCAAGTCCTGGAAGGCCAAAAAAAGGTGTTCCAATGATTGTAAAATATAATGTTGAGGCGAGTCTAGAAAGAGATGAAGAAAAAATCTCCGTTTCTTTAGAGAAAAAAGGAAAGTTTATTATAGCCACAAACGAATTAGATGATAAATTGCTTTCTAATATTGATTTATTAGAAAATTACAAAGGGCAACAATCAGTAGAAAGAGGATTTCGCTTTTTAAAAGATCCTTTATTTATGACGTCATCTGTCTTTTTGAAGACTCAAGAAAGAATTGTAGCACTTGGAATGATTATGTGTCTTTGCCTCCTTGTTTATACATTAGCTCAACGCTATTTACGACATAAATTAAAAGAACTGAATGATACTGTACCAAATCAATTAGGTAAGCCAACAAGCATGCCAACAATGCGTTGGATATTTCAAATATTTGAAGGAGTCCATCTTCTTATAAAACGAACTAAGGAAGGAATACATGAAATTGTTTTGAATATTAACTCTGTGAGGCGCCATATTTTGCAAGTTTTAGGGCCACCTTTTCAGAAATTATACGCGAATTCGGCTTAACCTGCGGAATGTGGGCCCAAAGAAATGCCAAAGAAGATTTTACAAGTTTACTGCTTTTAAACCTTCTGAGTATGGATATCTGTTTTTCCACTTTATCTTGGACTAGAAACTGGTTCATATTACTCCATAAGTGCAGATAAACGAAACGGATAAACACTTCATAGAATAT
>DASPJL010000167.1:0-12512 GCA_035628645.1 Cytophagales bacterium
CCTTCATCATCAAAGTCAATATCAATATCGGGCATGGAAACCCTTTCAGGGTTAAGGAACCGTTCAAAAAGCAGACTATATTTTATGGGGTCGATGTTGGTGATACCGATACAAAAAGCTACCGCAGAGCCTGCAGCAGACCCCCGGCCCGGCCCTACCCCTACGCCAAGGTTTCTGCCTGCAGCAATGAAATCCTGAACGATAAGAAAGTATCCGGCGAATCCCATCGTTTTAATGATCCGCAGTTCATAATTGAGGCGTTCCTCTATGTCTGCTGTAATTTCCTTGTATCGATTTACAGCGCCTTTAAATGTCAGATCTTTAAGATAATCATCTTCTGATGCAAAGCCCGGAGGCAGGGTAAAATTGGGAAGAAGGATGTCCCTTTTAAGTTTTGGTGGAGTTATTTTGTCAACTATTTCCTGGGTGTTGTCCAAAGCTTCCGGCAGGTCTTTAAACAGTTCACCCATTTCCTTTTGGGTTTTAAAATAGAATTGGTCATTCGGGAAACCAAACCTAAATCCTTTTCCGTCTCCTACAGGAGTACTTTTTAACTCACCGGTATTTACACACAAAAGTATATCGTGAGCGTTCCAGTCTTCTCTATCCAGGTAATGAGAATCGTTGGAAGCGATGATCTTTACATTATATTTCTTTGCAAATTTGAGAAGTACCTCGTTGACCTGTATTTGTTCTTTCAGGTTATGTCTTTGAAGTTCAATGTAATAATCATCCCCAAAAAGGTCCAACCACCATTTAAAAAGTTTTTCGGCTTCTTCCTCTCCATGATTTAATATGGCTTGGGGAACCTCGGCACCGATGCAGCAGGTAGTAGCAATAAGCCCTTTATGATATTTCAGGAGGATGTCTTTATCTATTCTAGGCCATTTACTGTAAAGACCATCTATGTAACCTATTGAACAAAGCTTCGCCAGGTTTTTGTATCCATCCTGATCTTTGGCGAGTAAAAGCTGGTGAAAACGGTTGTCTTTGACCTCTTTGCTAAACTGTTTTTTAAACCGGTCTTCAACCAGATAAAACTCACAACCAACAATGGGCTTTACGTTGTATTTATTGGCTTCGGCTACGAACTTAAAAGCGCCGAACATATTTCCGTGATCTGTCAAAGCTACCGCTTTCATCCCGTCAGCCTGGGCTTTTTTCATCATCTGAGAGATGTCAGTAGCACCGTCTAACAAGGAAAATTGAGTATGGCAATGAAGGTGTGAAAATTCAGGCATATTGGATCAATTGTAGGATGTGCAATTTAGGTTTAAAAAAACAGTAATAAAAGACATCTTTTTTTATACCATCCCGTTTATAAGAAATTTTTCTTAAAGGGTATTTATATAAATATTTCTATAATTTATTTTTAAATGAGATCAAAAAAAATACAATAACTAGATGATGTTTTATATAAAAATTGTAAAAAATAGATAAATACTTTCGTTTAAAGTTAAATAATGGAATTTTTTTGAAACAAAAATTACTAATATTCCATTAGTTACCTTAAAACGTATTCATATTTCGTGATTATTTAAAATATGAATATTTCCTTTTTTATAGAATTTATTTGCGTTAAATTTAATAACCTAAAAAGTAAATATTAACTAAACCTAAAGTCTTGCTATGAAAAGTAATTTTTCCTCCATTTCAATAAGAACATAGCTTCTTATATGTTCTGCTTGTATTGCTCCAGGAGCTCCTTAAACAAGCGCATTTAATTACTCAGTTTACTTCTGTTTAAAGGTAAAGAGAAGTAGGCTTTGATTTCATTTAATTTTTAAAAGACTAAAACTGAATTTCATGAAATAGCCATGATTGTAAATCACCTCAAGAGGATGAATATCTAATGGCGTATTCCATGTGGCAACTAAAAAACAAATTAAATTCTCATGAAAAAGATTCTACAATTAAGTATGGTCTTGCTGCTTTTTCTTTCATATGAGGGATTTGCACAAGACAGAACTATAACCGGAACCGTTACTTCAACGGAAGACGGAAATCCTTTACCAGGAGTGACTGTGGCCGTAAAGGCAACTACTATAGGTACTGTCACAGACATTGATGGAAAATACGCACTGGGTGTTCCTGATGATGCCAATACTTTAACATTTAGCTATGTAGGTATGGAAACTCAGGAAGTTTCCATCGGTAGCAAGACAACTATAGATGTAGCGCTTGCCCCTGATGTTACTCAACTTAACGAGGTAGTGGTGACCGCTTTAAATATCCCAAGGGAAAAAGCCTCTTTAGGCTATGCAACCCAAACAATTGATGGCGAGCAAGTCACGAAAGCCAAACAGCAAAATTTTATCAATTCTATGTCAGGGAAAGTGGCCGGCGTACAAATAAGAACTAACTCGAATTTCGGAGGCTCTACCAATATTGTAATTCGCGGAAACAAATCAATAACCGGAAGTAATCAGCCCTTATTCGTTGTGGATGGTGTTCCTATCGATAACAGAACAGGTAATTCTATTTATCAACAACAAGGAAGGACAGGTTATGACTATGGAAATGCAGCCTCTGATATTAACCCTGAAGATATTGCCTCTATCAACATACTGAAAGGCGCAGCAGCATCTGCTCTCTATGGATCAAGAGCTGCAAATGGCGTGGTAATGATTACTACAAAGAAGGGTACCAAAAGAAAAGGTATAGGAATATCTTTTTCAACAGGAGTTACAGCCAGTCAGATCAATAAAAAAACATTTATTGAATATCAAAATGAATATGGGGGAGGTTACGGTCCATATTATGGCGAGAATAATCCATATTTCTATGAAGACGATGTAGACGGAGACGGCCAGGTCGATCTGGTTGTGCCAACTACAGAAGATGCCTCCTATGGTGGAAGATTCGATCCAAATTTACTAGTTTATCATTGGGATTCTTTTGTGCCTGAATCTCCAAATTATCAGAAAAAATACCCTTTTACAGCCGCGCAACATACTCCGGTCGAATTTTTTGAAACTCAGATGGAATATAATAATACAATTGCATTGAGTGGAGGAAACGATATGAATACTTTCAGGGTAAGCTATACCAATTATAAGTCAGACTGGATACTTCCCAACAGTGATATGACCCGCCATAACTTTAGTTTTTCAGGTAGCAGTAAAATCAATCAAAAGTTGACGGCAAATATTAGCGCAAACTATGTGAATAATGCGTCTAAAGGCAGGGGGTCCACCGGATATGGCGACAATCTGATGACTAACTTCAGACAATGGTGGCAAACGAATGTCGACATTAAGTCCCTGGAAGACATCTATAAGAAAACAGGAGAGAACTATACATGGAATCCAGCAGATTATTATGATCCTAAAACACCTATTTTTTGGGATAATCCTTACTGGACACGATATAAAAACTTTCAAACAGATAATAGATCCAGGGTTTATGGAAACTTCTCCCTGAATTATGATGTGACTCCCTGGTTAAGCGTGCTAGGCAGAATTGCTTTAGATAATTATAATGAGATCAGGGAGGAAAGAAGGGCTATTGGCAGTATTCCTACAGAGTTTGGTATTCCTGGTTCCTCTGGTAAACCTGATCAGGCATCAGGCTATCAAAGGGAGGAAAGAAGAGTGAGTGAGGTCAATTATGATTTGATATTCACCGCTAAAAAAGACCTTTCCGCAGATTTTTCATTGGTTGGGGTACTGGGTACCAATATTCGAAGAAATAGCTTTGAAAGTTTAATGGCTGCTACCAATGGCGGTTTAGTTGTTGCGGATATATATTCTCTTGATAACTCTGCACTTCCAATACCGCTTCCAATAGAAGACGATCAAAAAAAAGAAGTATATGGTTTTTTTGCTAATGTCAGCCTGGGTTTTAAGGATATGATTTATTTGGAGTTAGCAGGAAGAAATGATATTTCATCAGCTTTACCTGTGGAAAACAATTCTTACTTCTATCATTCAGAAGCATTAAGCTTTGTATTTAGTAAATTACTCAAGGTGCCATTTATTGATTTTGGAAAGGTAAGAGTCAACTATGCCGAAGTAGGCAATGACACTGATCCCAATAGAACAAGCAGCACATATACCAGGTATGATAATTTTGGAAGCACACAATTGTATTCATTTCCTACCTATGTGAACAACCCTCTGTTAGAACCTGAAAGAACAAAAAGTTTTGAAGTGGGTTTGGAAATGAGAGGTTTGAACAATCGCGCCAACTTAACCCTTGATTTGTACAACACCAATTCTGTAAACCAGATTGTGGAAGTTGAAATCTCTAAGGCTGTTGGTTATGGTTTTAAATATCTGAATGGTGGAAACATTCAAAACAAAGGTATAGAGCTAGCCTTAGGGTACGATATTATCAAGAGCAATAATTTTACCTGGAATGCTTCCATAAACTGGGCGATAAACCGAAGTAAAGTAAAATCACTTCCCGAAGGAATCGAAAACTATAAAATTAATGATTACCAAGGTGGCGTTTCTACCAATGCATCAATTGGGCAGCCTTACGGAATATTCCGCGGAACGGGATTCCAATATTTAAATGGAAGCAAAGTAGTTAATGAAGATGGATATTATGTGGCAGTTCCTAATCAAATAATCGGTAATCCAAATCCTGATTGGAATGGCGGTTTTTTGAATACCTTAACCTACAAAGGTTTGGCTTTGAGTTTTCTAATTGATATGCAACAAGGTGGAGATGTATTCTCATTAGATATGCATTACGGTCAAGCAACCGGATTGCCTGAACATACAGCGGGTCTCAACGAACTAGGAAATCCGAAACGTGACCCGATAGCAGATGGCGGAGGATTACTTTTTGAAGGTGTTCAGGCGGACGGATCAGTAAATACAGTGAGAGTTCAGGCTGAAGATTATTCAGGGGGATTTTATTGGGGAGATCAAACCACAAATCCAAATACAATGACTATGTATGATGCTTCATATATCAAATTAAGGGAGGTATCTCTGGGATATTCTTTGCCAACAGGGATACTTGGTAATGTTTTCCAAAATGCGGCATTATCCGTAGTGGGACGTAACCTTTGGATAATTCATAAAAACCTGCCTTATGCTGATCCTGAATCGGGACTTGGAGCAGGAAACGGACAAGGTTATATCTCAGGAGCTTATCCATCTACAAGATCCCTTGGAGTTAAACTAGATCTATCTTTCTAAAACCTAACCAGATGCATTATGAAAAAGTTACTTTTAATAATATTTATCACAGGAATCGTTTTTTCATGCAACGATAGACTGGAGGATATAAATACCCCTGACAAAAGAGCAAGTGAAGTTCCTGCAGAGCCTTTATTTGCAAATGGTGTCAGAGAAATGTTTGACTTGATGACCAATACCGATGTAAACATCAATGTATTCAGACTATATGCCCAATATTGGGCACAAACTACTTATCCTGATGAAAGTCAATATAATATGGTAAACCGTTTTATTCCGGATAACTTCTGGACAAATGCCTATCGGGATGTATTGATGGATTTGGATGTAGCAAGGCAAAGAGTGGAAGAAACTGCTGAAGCACTTGACCTTACCGAGGCTCAAAAAAATAACCAGTTAGCCATTATTGATGTATGTAAAGTGTACATGTTTTCAATTTTGGTAGATGCTTTCGGTGCCGTTCCTTATTCTGAGGCTTTGAATCCTGATATATTAACTCCAAAATATGATGCTGGGGTTGACGTATATAATAGTATTATAGAAACCTTAAACCAGGCAATTGGAATGATGGATGTAGAGTCATTAGGGTTTTCTCAAAATCAAGATATCGTTTATCCTGAAATGGATGAAGATAATCCCGAGTCTGTTTCTCATTGGAAAAAGTTTGCAAATACTTTAAAACTTCGTCTCGCTATAAATATTTCCGACGTAGATCAGGGAAAAGCATCTGTAATGATAAACGAAGCATTAGCGAGTGGTGTATTTACAAGCTCGGAGGATAATGCAGCTATTCCTTACAAACTTTCTCCTCCAAATACAAATCCTGTATGGGAGGATTTGGTGAACAGCGGACGACATGATTTTGTAGTTTCCAATACACTCATAGATTTAATGGATTCAACCTCTGATCCCAGGTTGTCTGTATATGCTGCTCCTACGGAAGACGAAGATGGCAACCCGGTATTTATCGGGGGTGAGTATGGGTCTGCCAATGCTTATGCCTCCTATTCGCATGTAGGAACACTATTTCACCAACCAGATCTTGAAGGTATACTTTTAGACTATACATCTATTCAATTTTGGTTAGCTGAGGCGGCCGCAAAGGGTATTGCAGTTCCGCTTACTGCACAAGAGTATTATGAAAACGGAATAAAGGCTTCTCTTAATTATTGGCAAATAACAGATCAGGCAGTAGTTGATGCCTACATGGCTAGGCCTGAAGTTGTTTATGATCCTGTATTATGGAAACAAAAAATAGGTATTCAGGAATGGCTTTCTCAATACAACAAACCTTTTGAAGGATGGACTACCTGGAGAAGACTAGATTTTAGCGGTTTCAATGTTCCAGAAGGATTGGAAGAATCAGATATTCCCAGAAGGTTTATCTTCCCGGTAGAAGAAGCAACTCTAAATCCATCAGCTTCACAAGCCGCAGCTCAAATGATTGGCGGAGATAATGTTCAGAGTAAGGTATTTTGGGATGTTAATTAGTTAAACAATTTAATATTTAGATGTTGGAGGTGCTTAATGCACCTTCTTTTTTTATAGTTTAACATACCTATCCATCAGTTTGTCATCTCTCTTTCGATAATCTTTAATAGATTGATATGTTTAGAAGAAGTGGAATGGATAAAGATCCGTTATCAACAATAAAATGCAGGAATTTTTCGGATTAACAATACTCAAAATTGAATTTAGTTATTTAAGTCTTTTGAGTTTCTTTCCTCCTGAGAGTGGTAATAATTTATTTTGATTTGAAATTTTTTAATTTAAATTTGATTTGTTTCTTGACCCAATTATTAATTAACTAAACTTTAAAGACTTGCTGTGAAAAATACTTTGTACCTCATTCCTCTAAGAACGTAGCTTTTCAGCTTGTTCTGCTTGTACTACTCAAGGAGTTAGCTTACGGGCATTTTACATAAACATACTAATCTAACCCCTTAACTATACTTATAGACTTGAGCTAAGATTAGTAATGGTTAACCTTAAATTATTATTAACTAAAAAATGAATTCATGAAAAAGATTCTACAATTGAGTTTGGTCTTTTTGCTTTTCCTTTCATATAAAGGTTTTGCGCAAGACAGAACAATAACCGGTACCGTTACTTCAACGGAAGAAGAAGGGGGATTGCCGGGCGTAACTGTCGCTGTAAAGGGAAAAGCGACAATCGGAACTGTTACAGATGTTGAAGGAAGGTATACCCTAAGTGTTCCTGAAGATGCCGAGACTCTAATCTTTAGTTACATAGGTATGGTATCTCAGGAGATACCCATAGGAGCCCAAACAATAATAGATGTGGCTTTGGTACCGGATATGAAACAATTAAGTGAGGTAGTAGTAACGGCTATTGGGATCGAAAAACAAGAGAGAACAATAGGTTATTCAATGACTAAAATAGATAATGCAGAATTAATTAAGTCAAAATCTCCCAATACACTGAGTTCACTACAAGGGAAAGTGGCTGGGGTAAATATAACCTCAGCGTCTGGTGCTCCCGGTGCTTCTTCAAGAATCATCTTAAGAGGATTTTCTTCATTAGGGGGAAGCAATCAGCCATTAATTGTAGTAGATGGCGTTCCTATTAACAATGATGTAATTAATGATGCAAGTATTGATGGGACTTCTGATTTAAATGGAGGATTTGATTTTGGAAACAGATTAAATGATCTTAATCCTGAAGATATTGAATCCGTAAACCTTATAAAAGGAGCATCCGGTACCACATTATATGGCTCTAGAGCTGCAAGTGGAGTATTAGTAATAACAACAAAAAAAGGAAAATCCGGAACTAAAAAAGGCATTGAAGTAACAGCTACAAGTTCAGTTACCTTTGATACACCCCTTAAACTACCAACATTTCAAAATGATTATGGCCAAGGTTTTTTTGGAGGAGTTGATTTAATCGAAAATACGAGTTGGGGGCCTAAATTTGATGGACAGGAAAGACCTTGGGGGTATGTGGTAAATAATCAGCAACAATTAAAAAAATATGAAGGTCAGCCTAACAACCTCAAAGATTTTTGGGATGTTGGAAAAACATATAACAGTACAGTTAGTATTGCCAATGGAAATGAAAACAGTACCTATTATTTATCCTATGGTAATATTAAGTCGGACGGAATAATGCCAACAGACGCGGACAGCTACAATAGAAATACAATAGCTCTTCGCGGAAGTACTAAACTCTCCAATAAATTATCGGCTTCTGCTTCATTAAATTATGTGGCAAAAAACAGCCGTTTCGTACCAACAGGGCAGCAACAATCTGTTTATGATAATGTTATGCAAACCCCTCGAGACATTAGCATTGTAGATCATAAAGATTACAAAAGTCTGTTTAACAATCTAGATAATTATTATTCAGGTTATACATTAAACCCTTACTATGTTTTAAATGAACATGGTACAAGTGGAAATGAGGACAGGTTTTTTGGAAATGTTACATTAAGTTATCCCATTACGAACTACCTTAGTGCTACTGCCCGAATAGGGGGTGATGTTTCCAATTCTCAAATTAAATCCTGGCGAGCTATTACCGAGGTATACAGAAATGATTATAATGATGATCCAGGTAGAGTTATCTTAAATCATTTCTTTAATAGGGAGATTAATAGCGATTTGATGTTAACATTTAGTAAAACATTTAATAATGATTTGGACTTAAATGTTTTAGTTGGGAATAATATTAATCAGAGAGAAAGGAGAATAACGGAATCAAGGGTGACAGGGTTGGATATCCCTTTTTTTTATGATCTTTCCAATAGTTCTTCCACACCTGTAATTGATGAATATTTTGAAAAGAGAAGAATTGTAGGTCTTTATTCAAGCGTAGATCTTTCTTATAGAAACTTTATTTTTCTAACATTAAATGCCAGAAATGACTGGTCTTCAACTTTACCTAAGGAGAATAGATCGTTCTTTTATCCGGGTGTTAATGGAGGAGTAGATGTCTCTGGGATCTTTCCTTCTTTAAAATCGATTTTTAGTCTTGCTAAAATCAGGGCAGGATGGGCTCAAGTGGGAAGAGATGCTGACCCGTATCTTATTAGATCTGTTTTTGTAAAGGGAGAACAATTTGATGGATATACCTATTTAAGGTATCCTTTGGCAGGAAATATAAATTCTTTTGAAAGAGGCAATAATATTGGAAATCAAACCTTACAGCCAGAAATCGCTACAGAAACTGAAGTGGGTGTTGACTTAAGAATGTTCAATAATAGATTGAGATTGGATGCAACTTACTATAACAGAGTTATCACCGATTTGATCTGGCGTGCAGACCTTCCTTATTCATCAGGATATGCTTCCCAAACGCTGAATTTAGGAAAAATAACAAACAAAGGTTATGAGATATTGATCAGCGCTACTCCATTTTCTTCCGATGACTTTAGCTGGGACATTTCTTACAATTACACGAGGAACTGGAACATGCTAAACGAGCTGACTGATAACTTAGATCAAATTAGTTTAGGTGGAACTGGTTCAATTGGTTTTGTAGCAAGACCAGGCACGCCATTAGGGCTATTTGAAGGCCCAGTTCCTTTGACTGATAATCAAGGTCGAGTTATAGTGAATGCTCAAGGTCTGCCAACTGCTTCTTCAGAAAATGGAATTTACGGAAGTAGTCAATACAATTACCTTGCAGGTGTTACTAACAACATATCTTATAAGGGAATATCGCTGGGATTTACTTTTGATATTCGGGATGGTGGTATTATGTATTCAAGAACCAAGGAAATGATGTATTTTACCGGAACGGCTCCTAATACAACATATAATGATCGACAACCTTTTGTAGTGCCAAATTCTGTGGTTCAAGCAGGTACGGATGATAATGGAAATCCGATTTATGTTGAAAATACTACACCTATTACTTATGGTAGCAATTTACACACGTATTGGGGGCAAAGCTATGGCGGTGGGGAATTTGGTAAGAGATTTATGGTTAGTAAATCATTTGTAAAGTTAAGGGAACTATCGATAAGTTATTCTTTACCAACCACATTGCTGGATAAAACACCGTTCGGGAATGTTCAAGTTTCTTTAATTGGTCGCAATCTGTTTATCTGGACACCTGAAGAGAATAAATATATTGATCCTGAATCTACCACGTTTGGTAATGATATTGAAGCTGATTATGGCGAGTTCAGTGCTACGCCTACCGTCAGAAGTATGGGGGTCAATTTGAGAATTACTTTATAAATCATTTATGAAAACTAATATGAGAAATCTAAAGATATTTTTACTTGTTTTCTTATTAATATCCTTTACGTCCTGCAATGATTTTTTGGATATTAATACTTCACCTAATGAACCTGCAGATGTTCCAGTAGAGTTGGTTTTTCCTGCAGCTGTTGGATCGACCGCCTATGTATTGGGAGGATGGTATCAGATTTTAGGAGGAATGTGGGCCCAACATTGGACCCAATCCACAGGAGCTTCTCAATATAGAGATATTGATTCCTATGATTTGCAAACGGATGCTTTTGATGATAGACAATATGGAGAATTGTATACCGGAGCACTTAATGATTATAAGTACATCAGGGAAACTGCTAAACAAAATGAAAACTGGAGTTTTTATTTAATGGCGACAGTTATGCAAGCATATACTTATCAAGTATTAGCAGATATATATGACGAAATTCCATTTTCCGAATCCTTACAAGGTGAAGGAGGGTTACTTACTCCAAAATTCGACGGTGGTCAAGTGGTTTACGATAGCTTAATCGCAAGAATTGATGAAGCTCTTGCAAAGGATCTTTCTGCAGTTACGGTTGAAGATCCGGGAACAAAAGATGTTGTTTTCGGCGGAGATATGACAAAATGGGTACAATTTGCAAATACCTTAAAACTAAAAATTTATATAAGACAGGTGGAAGTCAGGGAAAGCGTAGCCTTTGCCGGTATTCAATCTTTGTTTGCTAATCCTAACTTCTTAACGGTAGATGCGAAGTTTTCATCTTTTAAGGATGAGCCGGAGAATAGAAATCCTGTTTATGAAACCGGTGTAGACCGCTTAGGTGGCAGTATTTCAATAAGTAGGACTTTGTTTTCCTTTCTACAGGAAAATGGCGATCCAAGATTAAATGAAATTATGGATTATCCCGTAAGTTCTCCGACTTTACACAATACCCTGGTACAAGGAGATTATTTGAACACTTTGCCTACCAATATTCAGGGACTTTCAACTCCTACTTTAGAACCTTTGGATGCTGTATATTTCATTTCCGCAGCCGAAAGCTATTTCCTACAGGCAGAAGCAGTAGTAAGAGCAGGCGTTGCCGGAGATGCACAATCTTTGTATAATTCTGGCATAGAAGCTTCTTTTGAAAAATTCGGTGCTACCGGAGCAAGTGATGTTTACGAAGATGGAAAAGTATATGCTTTTCCAACTGCAGGAACGTTAGATCAGAAGATCGAAGCGATAGTCACTCAAAAATGGGTATCTATGGCTAATTCTCAAGGGTTAGAAGCCTTTTTTGAGCAAAACAGAACAGGTTATCCTGATTTCTTCACTGTTGCAGTAAATAATGTGACTAGTGGCCAATTTCCAAAAAGATTATTTTTCCCTCAATCAGAGAGAACAGGAAATCCTGGAAATTTACCTGCAATAAAACCCTTAACCGAACCTGTTTGGTGGGCTAAATGATAGTAATATCACTAAACTAAAAATTATGAAAAGATATAAAAGAATACTCTATATTTTAATAGTTCCTTTTCTAATGGTCCTGGCAGGATGTGAAAGAGTTTATGAATCAGAAGGACTTTCAAGAATTACGGAATATGCCGCAATTACATTGAATGGAGAAACTGAAATGTTTCTAAAACAAGGTGAAGCCTATAATGAGGAAGGTGCAACTACTGAAACAGGGGACCCCGTGACCATTTCCGGTGAAGTAGATGTAAATACTCCAGGAGTTTATACCGTAACTTATTCTGCAGTGAATGTGGATGGTTATGCGGCAAATGAGACACGAACCGTTTATGTTTCCAATGTAGGAGATTTCCAACCAAGCATAGAAGGATTTTATGTTTCGAATGTAGCAAGAGTAAGTCCGGCGGAAGATTATGAAGGATTACAATATATGTTGATATCGAAAACAGGAGAGAATACTTATACAATTTCTGATGCGCTCGGAGGATTCTATTCTTTGGGAAGGGCTTATGGAGATTTGTATAATGGTTCCGGAGTTGTAATTACTGACAATGGAGGAGGTAATTATTCTTTTCAAGATGGCACTGTAGTTGGATTTGATGACACCGTTTCAATTAAAAGCTTACAAATTGATCCGGCTACTAAAACCATCACCCTTTCAGCTGTATTTTCAGGATATACATTTAATTCTACATT
>DASPJL010000168.1:0-14048 GCA_035628645.1 Cytophagales bacterium
ACCGGGCTAACGCCTGCAATCCACATCATGGTTGTAGTGGTGTCGCCCACTACACTGCCTGAGCCACCGGCATTACTGGCCGCTACAATGGCTGCCAGGTAGCCTATGTGCACATTGCCCTTAAACACCACCAGGGCTATGGTACCACCAATCATGGCAGCGGCAATATTATCCAGGAAAGAAGATATAAAGGCTATCAGAAACAACAATACAAAACCGCCCACCCAACTATCGGGCAGGTATTTGGGCAATATATCCGGCACGCCGGAGTGCTCAAAATGTTTGGCTAATATGGCAAAGCCCAGTAATAACCCTAAAAGGTTCAACAGGGTCATTTTTTCATGGTCGAGGTGGTGAACAATATCAAAGGCCGGGTCGAAAAATATTTTGTAAAGCGCAATAACAGCCAACCCCGTAAGCGCTACATACAGGGTTTTGTTATGAAACAGGGCCACTCCTAAAAGTGTCAAGGCAAAAAATATAAATTCAAGGCGGATTCCCGCTATTGTAAAGGGTTCGGCCGAATCAGCAGATCCCTGGGCAAAACATAGTACAGGCGCTAACAGCGCTATAATAACAGCAAAAAGGTTTTTCATTTTTTAGGTTAATTGAAATTTAATTTTATCCGAAATAAGAAAAGATGCACGCCCTGCAACGGGTACGTAAAAGTAAGAAGTGAGCACTATAGCCTGAGTTGCCCGTTTTCTTTCAGTATCGAATAAAAATATGGCTGACGCCTGGATGATTGAAGGCTATTATGAATTAATGAGTTTGCATTGCTGAACTCGAAACAGGAAAGTGTATGAAAAATCAACTGCTTCCTGCGCTTTTCGTCGGTTTCCGATTTTTCAGGAGCGGGTGTCAGGTTATGGTGACTAACACGGTTATCGGCTGAGGATACATCGCCCGGCCATGCGGTGGTAAGCTCGTAGTGCTGGCGGTTACCGGTTATGCCTATGTGCTTATCATGCTTTCCTGTTGCAGCAACAGCGTCCCCCTGCCGTGTATGGTACAGCAATAATGCGCTTATGAAAAGCAACAACCAATGGAGTAACTTTTTCAATTGGTTTATGGGTTGAGCAAATGTATATGAATTGCATGTAAAGAAAAAAACACCTTGCTAGCTTGCCAGGCTGCGATTTTTTTTGTTCATTTGCAGCCCCAAAAACCTAACCGTTTAGGGATACACCGTTCGGGGTGTAGCGCAGCCCGGTAGCGCACTTGCTTGGGGTGCAAGAGGTCGTGGGTTCAAATCCCGCCACTCCGACCAAAATTGCGGAAGTGTCATATGAGACGCTTTCGCAATTTTTTTTTCCATTTACTTCCTTAGTTAATTCTACGTTTAGCTTAATAATGGAATTCACTCTTTCGGTTCGAACACTATTTTTTCTTTGGTTATAGTAGATACCATTAGGAAAAACTAAACGCTGTAGTTTTTCCTTAACATTCAGATTGCCACTTTGCCATATTTTACTGATGTTAGCGCATATTTTCAGGGACTTTTTTATCACTTCTTTTTGGTTCGAACTATCCCTCTTGCACTCTTCGAGCATGTTATTAATACTAGCCTTTTCTATCTTGTACCGGTCATGTAATTTTTTAAAAGTTTCTTCATCCATTGTATCCAAAGCATAAAATTTCTCCTCGATAGTTTCAATTTTCTTGGTGACCTCGGATAACTGCTTTGAAAGCAATTGTTGTTGTTCCCTTTTTTCTTTGTTTAAGTCCTCAAAAACATGTTCCAGATGATATTGTAATGGCTTTACAAGCTCCGGTCTAATAGAAAACGTACTTAGATATTTAACGAAAGTCTCGTGGACGGTTGGGACATTTTTATTGCAACGACAGCCTTTTAGTTTGCATTTGTAGTAAAATAACTTTTTCTTTTTCACCTCATATCCCGTGTATGGTTTGCCACATAAATCACACTTCATAAACACTTTCAGAGGTAACTTTTCATTTTCCTTTGAATGAGGTACTGAACGATAGTCTTTTGCATCGTTAATTCGTAGAAATTGTTCTTTGGTAATTAGAGGCTCATGTTGACCATCTACAACACTACCATGTAATAACGAATGGCTGATTATCCCTGCATAGAAAGGATTAGAAAGAATTCTTGATAAGTGTTGGTGGTAAATCGTTATTCCAAAAGCTTTGAGTTTTTCAATTATCCTGTCAAGAGTATCCCCAGCCAATCTCCACTCAAATGCTTTTTTAAGTAATTTACCAGTTTCATTAATAACAATTTTCCGCTCGCCATTAATTTTTAGGCTACTATATCCAAGTGGTGGTCTATGTATCCAATTCCCCCTTTGAACTTGGTACTCCATACCAGCTACACACTTTTGCCGCCGTAGGTCATTATCATATTGAGAAAAAAGCAATTGAATATTTTGTTGAAATTCGCCTGTAGGATTATATACATCCGTAGGTTGTGAAATAGCATTGATTACAACTCCAAATTTATCTCTTAGGTCTTTAGCAATTTTAATAGCCTCGCCCCCGGTTCTACTAAATCTGTCTGTGGATGAAACAAGAATTTGGGAAATTTTCCCTTTCCCATCTTTAACAAATTTCAACATTCTTTGAAATTCCTTGCGCCCATCAGTTTTTGCAGATTCAAATGTACCACCAAAGTAACCGGCTACTATTAGGCCATTATTTTTGACATATTTATCAATTAGTTCACGCTGATAAGGTAAACTCATGTTACTTGTTTGTTCAGCACTTGACACTCTTGTGTACACTACCACAGTGTTTAAATTTCTGTTTTGAATGTGTTTCCCTTTTGAGGATACTTTCGCAAATTGCTTAAAAGGCTGGAGGTGGGAATCTGTTGTCATATTATATTATATGTTAATGTTATTACCACTATTGAGTTCAAATAGAACTACAGCTAAAAGGTTCAGGGCATACACTATCTCCTGAGCCTCACAATCGGAAACATCTATTAACCCCTTGAAAGTTTTTAACTTATCCGGGGTTAAAGGCTGTTTATTATCATTGACCAAAATAATATCGTTATTTAATTGCTTTGTCTTACTCATGGAAAACGACAGCATTATCGAGGTTCCTTACAGCAAAAATCAAATATTTAGACAAAATTATTAAATAATTACCCACTAGCCAAATATATTTTTTTTGGCAATTATTTAACAATCCCAATATTGATTGACTTTTCCAGATAATACTGAGGGAGCCTGCACCATACTCCATAGGTTTATTTGTGCAGTTGCAGTTAGATAGAAAAGCAAGAAATAAACGACTTATTCCTCGTTCAATTGTTCGAAAACCATAAGAGTTTTTATTAGCTGAAACGACATATCGTACACATTTTCTTTGAGTATACTGTATCCCGGCTTTTCTGAGTGACCAATTCTTTCAGTAAGGAATATAAATCCGTTTATACATTCAAATCTAATAAAGAAGCATGAGGGCATATATTTATATACCCCCGTCGATAAATTTATTAAATAAACGTCCTGATTATTATATCCCATGTCTCTATAAGTTTGTAGAGCCAATACATCAAATGTTTCACATAACTCGCCTCTATCAAAGCTTGAAATTGCTGGTATGATTGTATCAACTGCCTTAGTATGTAGGTTGTTTCGTAATACCATTGTGGCAGGGTATATCTCCGCGATTATTCTAATATTATCTGCATAATCATAAGTTGTGTCGGACACATCCTTTAAATAATACATGTAATTTTCCGCAGTATCAATAGCTCCAAAAATGATATTTCCTTCTACGGCCCTTATTGATGAGCCATCAACATACTGCAGATAGAAGCCAGTGTCGGTTTGCTGGCCACCTGTAATTCGATTCTGACTGTATCCATTTGTTAAGGTAACAACTGCTGCAAATGTTATTAGGTGTTTATACATTTTATTTAAATCAATATCCACTTTTGTCTACGAGCATTACGGTTTTCTTTGAGTATGCGCAACATCTGTGCGAACAAAAAATACCATATCTCCAATCTTCAATTTTGTCATTATTTGATAAATGGCAATGGGTGAATTCCACAGCCTGAAAGTCGCTATATTGCTTCCGTCTATAATGCATATAGTGCTTCCCTGTAAACTCTTGCGAACACCAACTGCACCTTTTCACTTTTAAATTAATTGAATTAATTTTCATTGAATCCTTAGAATGCACTTTTTTGATTGTGGTATCATCAGACTGATTGTTCACTGAGCCACCACCAACGTTTACCAGTATGTTTTCAATAGTGTAAAACTGATATGAACATACAGCGATCAATAACAGGCAAGTCACAACTAGTATCTTATTCATAAAGGCTAATAGGTCACCATGGCAAAAGTGATCTTGAGTTGGCCTGATTCAAATAGCTTTTAGGAATAGTTTATAGCCACCATGTGTATTTTAAAACTTTGAATAAATTTGTACAATATGGAAAAAGGAACTCGCATTAAGAAAATCAGGGAATACCGCAGTTACACACAGGATTTCATGGCTGATGCCTTAGGAATCTCCCAGAATGCGTATTCCAAAATCGAGTCCAACCAAACCAAACTAACAGCTGAAAGATTAGAGAAGGTAGCTGAAATATTGGCCGTCCCTGTCGACTTAATACTTGATAACGAGAAGCAAATCTTTAACCTTGATAACACCAAGATTGATAACTTCTACGGGTATATAGAGAACCTGTTCCAAGAAAACCGGGAAGCACATAACCAAACCATTAACACACTCCAGGAACAGATAAATGTAATGGTTAAGCAGAATGAGCTTCTAATGAGGACTATCGAGAAACTACAACTTAATAAATAGTTAGAAAATTTCTAACTATTTATTGATCTAAGTATTTAGATGCTGTGAAATGGTCACTAACCATGAAAAAACCTTGACATTTCAACATTTTGTGGATAACAACAGATCCTGTTTGTTTGTTGAGCTAAATAACTTCGAATAACAAAATTTGGAAAGGGAATGCTTTTTGCATTACCTTTGCCGTCCTTAAAAAACAAGACTTATGGCACGTTTCTCTTTTAATTTGGAAGAAGGTAGGAAGCGAATTCTAGCTAAATTGCCAGAAGGCTATACCTTGGATACAGTTGATAAAGTTAATTTCCAGGATAAAGAAATTAGTGAACGGATGTGCGCAGAAGCAGAATCCCTTCAACAATCAAAGGAGTCTAAATATATAGATAACGAAACTTTACAGTCAATGGTTATCTTACGGTAAGGTTTTTCTACAATATGAGTCTTCAAAGCTTTACGCAGGAAAACCTTTCTTCTGTCTTTTTGAATCCTAGCACAAACTTTAAACGGGTATCACAAAAAAAACAGTTCACCTATCTTATAGAATATCTTGAGGAGATTGGTACGCAATCATTCCTGGTAGAAAATCAGTATGTAAGCCAAGATTTTTTGACAGACCACAAGTTTTATACTCAATCTTTTTTGCATGTAGATAAGTATTGCAAACGAATTCACTTTTTTACAGCCCCTTCCTCAACAGATTTTAGAACAATCTTAACCAAACCAACAGAGGAACATCAAGATTTTTGGAACACTTATGTTGGATTCGTTGTTATTCGGCCCATTCCTGAAACTCTCATTGGCATTAGTCTTCTCAAGCCAAAGAATGAACAGAATAGGGTTGAATACTTTGGAAATAGAGAATATACAGTGCATATTTTCGGACACAAATTAAAGTTTGAAAGCTTAGCATTTCAAGAGCAGTGTAAAATTGTAGCTGCTTGTGCGACCACCGCTATATGGTCCATGTTGCATAAAGCTTCACACGAGTACTATAAGACCACCTTAAAAACCCCTAGTGAAATCACAAAAAGTGCTGCATTAGTTTCATCTGATGGTCGAAGAATTTTTCCGAATAAACAGGGACTAACAGTACTAGACGTTTGTCACGCTATAAAAAAGGCAGGTTTAGACACTGAATTAGAAATCGTATCTAAAGACGCAATCTCCAAAAGCCTCCCTCTATCTGTTGTTAAGAGCCGTATTGATGCTTATTCCGGTTTGGGGCTACCTATTATACTTGTACTTGATGTCCCACCATATAAGGTTTATCAACTTCATGCAATTGCAGTTTGTGGATTAGAAATTGATAAAGAAGTTGAGGCTTCTCCAATGGAACAAAATGGACCCTGTTTGCTGTCAAATAAAATAAAACACTTGTATGCTCATGATGATCAATTTGGGCCATTTACACAACTAGAATGTGACGGAGATTATCTCTTTTGCCTCTGGTCAAAATATTTCGAGCAAAAACCTGCTCACGTTAAATCAGTAGTTATACCAGTCTTCCCCGCAATAACTATTTCGTATAACGATGTATATTCGGTGATTAAACATATTCATAGTTCTTTGCTGCCTTTCATTGAAAAGCGAAAAATTAGTTCGGAGTGGTCAATTCGTCTTAAATATAGTGAAGATTATAAAGATATTTTTCTTAACTCAGATGCCAATGACTTACTTAAGCAAGACACCTTACAAGAAATTTTCCCAAAGTATATATGGGTTGCTACTCTATTTCTTGAAGGCAACTATAGCATGGACCTTATTTTTGATGCCACTTCACTACATACTTCCATGTATTTAAGGAAAGTTGTTTATTTGGACGGTTCAATAGGGGTGAGCCTCGTAAAATCATTGGCAGAATCAATTGAAACTCTTCCAGATCAATTGAAAAATATCCCGGAGTATAGTTATATTGAAACCCTAATTTTATCAGCAAAATGAACTCAACTGAATATTATGAACGATCGATTGCACTAGATCAAACTTTGAATCAGATTGCATTAAAACTCCCTGATTTAATATCAGATGATGAAGATTTGTTGACCACCGCTGTGGTAGGAGTAAGTAATTCGGAAGAATCCCGACAACTGACTCTGTCTCCAGAAGATGAACACCGGCGAAACATATTTCTGAAAATGAGTCGAAATGGCAAATTGGCTAAATTGACTCTTAGGGACTTAAGTCAGCACCAAAATAATCACGACCTGATTACTTCTGAGGAACGTTCAAAATTCTCATTCCTTAACATTTTTAGAGGCAGTCTTAAAAATGAAGATAAACTTTTTTATGATGAATATCTATCCTATTGTACTTTACATCATGATCTTGGGTCAATTAATGTTGGTTATGCCATCCGTATACTATTAAAAATTGAGGCTACAAATCTTCAAGCGGATATTTCTTTAGATAAATTAACAAACTGTGCAGCAGCAGTCGAATTGTTTGCAAACAAATGCAAAATTTCCTCGTACGTAAGAATTTCAGGGTTAAAAGGTCAAAATATTGCCGGTATTCTAGGAGATTTAATGGATGGGGGCTCGTTTGATATCAGTCAATATATTAATATCATTAGTCTTAAATCAAGGATTCTTAAACTAGTGGAAAATAATGAGGTTGAGTTAGACCCTCTTCCATTAGTTATTTGCGAAGAACAACTCTAAATGTGTTTTCATAGCAATAGTAATTTTTAAACACAAAAAAAAGACAGTAACCTTGAGTCTATATCAATGCTGAAGTGCTATGGTGGTATTTGCTACTTTGTCTTAATACTTTCAGTATCTCCAAAATATTTGACTATAGAGTTTGGCTGATACTCATAGTCTTCAAGAATCTTATCGCATGAGCTAATAATAATATCCTTATGTTGGATAGAGATATCAGTAAGTACATTATTTGTGTTCTCGACTCCCTTAATACTTATTGTATCAAAGTTAGTAGATATATAATCAATCACCATAAGCAGTTTCTGTGTGAATCTTTTGGGAATCCTATTAGAGTTATACTTGTAAGCTTCCAATACTATACGTTCTATTAAATATCCGCTCATCGGGATGTCATTTTGAGATTTCCAATATTTAAAGGCTACAACGATTTTCTTTTGAGTAGCTGTCAACTGCTGACTATTCAAAAGCAACGTATCAGTTTTTGTATAAGTTGAGTTATCTGTAAAGAAGGATGTGTCGTTTACATACAGATATCCTGCCGTACCTTTCCCAGGTTTCGTAACTTTAGTTGGGACAATATCTATCCGATACTCATTCCCTCTTATATTTAGAATAATGCCGATAGATTTTTTTTGTTCTCTAACCTCAACAATGTGATTTGTGTCGATATAAGTTCCTATTTCGTTTAAAACTTCACGAAACATAACTTTTGTTGATGAGAAGGCATTAGGTCTAAAGGTTAAACTTATATCAATATCAAAATCATAATTTAAACTCGTCCCCTTTTCCGTAGAACCAAACCTAAATGGTTTTGTATGCAGTTTATCGCCAAAGCTCTTAATTAATCTATCTATAATCTTTTCAGAAGTGTAAGCTAATTCCTGATAGCTTAGGTCGGTTTTACATAACTGAACTCCAGCGACTGCTTTTAAAATAGCTTTATCAGTATTAATAGGTTCCTCTAAAGAGGTGCTATAATCTTGAATAGCACCTATTGCTCCCCCTGTTAAACCTCCGACAGCAGCTCCCTTAAGACCAGCTGTTAAGACTTCTCTCCAGCTAAATTCTTGCTGTTGATTCTCCGAAATTTTATACAGTTGTTTGGCAACATTAATCAACGCATTACCGAAACCTCCAATAAGTGCTCCATTGCGAGCATATTTTACTGTTTTACTCATCATTGTGAATTTAGTTGGTCAATGTATTTATTAAGGTCTATGGGACGTACTGTGCCAAGTTTTTGTAGCTCGGAGACTAATTTTAAAAAAAAGAAAATTAAAGTTTCATCATCTGTACTAAATCTTGTTGAAACCTTACCGTCAGGCTCATTAACCTGCACAAAGGATTTATCACTCAAAACACAACCGATATTCAGCATTTTAAGGTCTGTAAGCTGTTCGAGGCATTGCTTAAATGGCTTTAAACCGTCTATTGATTGACTCCAGCCGTTATCTAGGCATAAAAATCCTCCAAGTATCGTAAAAGGAGTCGGGGCAGCTTTAATTACCCCCTTATCGACTACTGGTGCAGTTGTTTTATTAAGCTTACGGACACTCTCCACTTTTTCACCTGCATATTCTAATAATTTCTTATTAATTTCTTGTTTCGCCTCAAAAGCTGCGTATACACTTTCAACAGGAATATGTTTTACGGAATCTTCATTTACTATAAAAGGTGTATACTGGCAATCGTAAATCACTACATCAATGCAGTGGCTTGTATTTCCTTCATAATCAATAACAATCGCTTTGTCTATTGAATATCTTTTGGGTAGATTTTTTCTGAAGAATTTTATCCAGACACTTTCTGCTCCATCACCTTTAGTAGTTGGGTGTTTTATGTTTTTTCTATATGTGTTTAATTCACTTCGCATTGTTTGCTGAAAGCCCAAAAACAATTGTCGCAAGTCAATTTTATCGCCACTTTTATGCTTTTTCATACTTTATTATATCGTTTTTATAAAGGACAAAGAAGTTTTCGCTAAAATTACTCCTGTTTATGCTAATAATCAATAAAATAGGATTTGTAATCTGTACTTCATGATGATTGGCTATAATTCGAAGTGCATTTTTATCATCATTGCTAGGATAAGCTGGTAAATCAGGATGGGTATGCCATTCTCCTAGGTATATTAACCTTGGTTCTTGGTTATATGCATTTAATAATTCCTCTTTTAACCCATGACTATCTCTTTCGAAACCATATCTAGAAGATTTAAAATTGGTCGGAAGTATTGTATCTATAACAATTGCTTTATCACGAGTATCGTTATAATATCCAATTAATAGTCCACCAAACTCATTAGGGTATGCAGTCAGGCCCAGATTCCAAAGCTTTTCCATCAAGTTTTCAGCAACCTGGATAAATAGTTTTGCCTTTTCACAGTAGTATTTCAAAACTGATTGATTTTAGTAGTTAGCCCATCCTCAGAATAGGACACATAAAAGCTTCTAACGGGTAATGATAGCTTAAAACAGGTATTTATATGCTTTAGAGCATACTGAACGAGAAAGGCAATATCGTTGTAGGAGGCTTTGAACGTTGGACTCCAACATCCTGTAGGATTATACAAATCAATGTCATCCGCTTTTCCCAGATTAGTGTATATTTCTCCCAGCCAGCTATATAGGTTAGGGTTTGTAACACAAACTAGCTCTTGAGCGTTGTTTGAAATTGAAAAATTAAAAATTCTGTTATTTAAATCTAGTTTGTCAAAAATATATGCTAGGTCGTTATCACTCGTACAATCAAATATTATATCAAACTCTTCAAAATACTTTTTCATAGGCTCTGAAAATCTCTCAAAGTCTCCCATTTTTATCATATGGATTAACTCCTCCCTTGCGTCAACCTCTATGAAAGGTGAAATATTGACAACTGTGGTAGATAGTTCAGTAACTTTGCTTGTTACACCTTGGTTAAAGAGATATTCCGACCTACATATATTTTCGGCTTCCTTGATATCAAAATCCAGTATAGTTATAGTTTTACATCCTCCTCGAGCTAAAGTTACAGCGATTTGGCTACCGATAGCCCCAGCTCCAAGTAATAGGATTTTTTTATGAGTAATATTTGGATGAAATGCTCCACGACCAAAAAAGTAATCGTAAGTACAGTTTCGAGTTTGGAGCCAATTTATTAGCTGATTATTGAGCCTGCCAATGAACTTACCTGATATTTTCTCACCGTAATTTGGAAAGTTATCGCCTTTAATATTTATTGCTTCCCAATGTATAGTAGTGTTATTTATCGAATAACCTATCAAGAGCGCTATATTAGGAGTCGCCTTTTGGGTATTAAGAGATTTGTTAATTGAATAAAGAAATTGAAGGAATTCCTGGCTTACTAAATACTCTATTTCGTCCCAAGACTTTGCTGCTATCCTTCTTGCTTCTATAGGTGTTGGCGGATGTTCAATGTACAAAAAAATACCTGTTAATTTTGGTAACCTCTGGTAATGAATACTCCAGTTGCATTTAATAGATTGTTTTTTTGGATGAAATTCTTGAACGATAAAAGTTTCGATATCTCGTAAACCAGCTTTACCATCAGAGATTTTTGAAAATGTAAAATAGCCGTGTTCACCCTTAGAAAAGTTATAGTTTACGTCTGTAAACTGGAACACTGAATACCCATCTGGAATGGAAGGAAGAAGTATATGTTCATAATGGGCATCCTCTTCAGCTTTTAAATAATATTTTGTTATCCATCCTTTTAATGCGGTCAGGTCTTGTTTCAACTTAAGCTTTACGTCTGGATTGTGCTGGGGAATGATACAAATTGAACCATCAGTATTTGTGTGGTCATAGTTCAATAAATCTTCATTAATGAATCTGATAGCTTCTATGTTGTGAAGCTTGAAAGGATATGAAGGAAATATTTCAATTTGAAAGTCCAACACCGCAGTATTTTCTGACACCTTAATAGTACCTTGAATCATGCCCCCTTTATATTGTAGAGGTGAAATAATCTCCACATTCTCAATCTCTTCTATACCCTCAACAATAGCCTTTAGTCTAGCTTCCATAAATCTTACGAATATCTTGTAGGAGGAGGCACGGAAAGGCTATCCTCCTTGCTACCGTAGCCATTACTATTTTTGTTCTCATCGTCACACGGAAATTTGGGATTAATTCTATAATAGGAAGTTATATTATCACTATTTTCCTCGATACGCTCTATCATGTACTTCATATCATCTTTCAGCACTGTCTTATCTGAGTCAGTTAATGTATCAGCAACGTCATTATTTCTATTACCAGGGTCTGGTAAGGAAACGGTCTCGACGTTGTCTCGTATATATTCCATAATTTTTTTCAGTCTCTCCCACAAGGTTCCCTCAATCGTTTCTTCTTCAAAAGCTTTGATAGTTATAAGTTCCAGAAAAAATGATTTCGGGTCTTTAATATTGTAAATCTTCCACACCTTTAGTAGCTTAATCATTTGCCTGATAGAGTCCTTTTCAGCATTTCCTTTTACATTTTCAATTTGCGCCTTAACATTTGTTTTCAGCCTCTCACTTCCTTTTTCAATCTTTCCAAATTGGCTATATACATACAGGTTTAAGTTACTATCGTCTTTATATTGGTCCTTGTTCAACTCTCGGCCAGGAACAACATCTATTTTAATAACATCTCCATCAGCATCAGCAGAAAATTCCAATCCTATCGATACTTTTTGCTTTCTAATAGTTGCATCGCCCTTATATTTTTCATAAAGAAAGTCATATACTTCTGTATACATTTTTTCTAGTGTCGCAAAAGCATCTCTTTTAAATGGGGCAATAAGGTCAAAGTCAAACTTTTTGTTAACTGCGGTATGTTTAGCATACGACCCAGAGTTAAAGGGTGCATATAAGTCTGCACCATATTCTTCCTCCAATGCTTCTTTAACCTCATTTTTCTTTGTGATGTGTTTGTCAAGTAAGCTCTGTTCTTTTTTAATTTTGTGTGAATTCAGCACACAATCTAAGTGTTTGTCTTTGTCAGTCGCCATAAGAGTAATTCTATTTATAGTTTCAGTTTTATTCCTACCTTTGTCTCATTAAGGAAACGCGGTTTCATTTGTCAAAATTAGAATGTTTCACAAATGCAACAATGTCTTTTTTAAGAAACTTTTACACATGCAATCAACATTAAACACAGAACTATTTGCGAGCCTTGTAAAATCAAAAAGGGGAAAAAAGGGACTACGTGATGCCGCAGTAGAAATCGATGTTAGTGCAGCAACTTTATCGAGAGTGGAACAAGGGAAGTTACCTGATGTAGAGACCTTTATTCGGATTTGCAAGTGGCTTGAGGTTCCTACTGACACTTTTATCATTGGGGATAAATTACCATTATCTAATGTCTCCGAAAAAGAGAGACTAGTCTATCAATTAAGGTCAAGCAGAGAACTCGACCCTGATACCATTGATGCAATGGTTAAAATGGTCGATATCGCTTTTACAACAGTCAGAAAAAATGGCTAGCAAGTCTATTCTTCCTAGAGGCTTTAAGGCTGAAGCTGAAAGACTATCCGAATCCTATCGAGCTCATTTAAAATTGTCAAAGTTCGACCCACTTGACGCATTTAAACTGGCTAACTTTTTAGGAATTCCCATAGTTTCATTTTATGACTTTGTTGATGAGCAGATAGCGTCAAAACTTGAAAATACCTTTGATGCTATGTGGATGCCTAATGCTGATGGTGATAAAATCATTATTCACAACACCAAGCAGTCAGCTTTCAGGCAACAAAGTAACCTGATGCATGAACTCGCGCATATTATTAGAAAGCATGAAATACCAGATGAAATAAAGAACTTGGTGGTGCCATTAAATTTACACTACTATAACGAGCTACACGAGCAGGAAGCCAAATATTTAGGTGGATGCCTTCAAATAACCAGGGCAGGGTTATTTTGGGCTTTAAAACGTAAGTTCACTTATGAACAAATCTCTGACTACTTTGGAGCAAGTGTCGATATGGTGAGATATAGAGTAAACTCGACAGGAGTTGGTAAACAATTAGCTTATATGAAATAGGTGGGCTATATTTTGTAAAGTCGTGTTGCTTATCAATAGGTCTGAACCAAATTTTGATCTTACTAGAAAGATAATTTTTCAAGCACTTTTGATGTAACCATCGCTAGAACTGATTTATACGCTCCAAGTCTGCTATTAGCTGGCTCGAAGTGATACCCAGTTCGTTTAGGTAAAGGTGATATCTATCCCTCGTACCACTCTATATTAAACTCGTTTATTAGGGCTAAATCCTGCATCGAAAAGTTCGAGTCATCGCCAAACTGAGTACAATTTTCACTCATTTGCAATTCGCGATCTCTTCTATATCACTCATGTCAACTCAGTAATGGCGGCCAAATTCTGCATCCAAAAGTTCGACTCATCGCCAAACTGCATAGCTACCGTTTCTAAATATATAAATGTAATACTAGCCATCAGATTTTAAACCTGTTATTTCAATATTTAGTGTATTGGCCCTGACAATTGGAAGATTGCATATTTCACTACAAAAATCTTTTAATAGAAGCAATTGTAGTATCCAATAACGGAGTAACATCGCCATTTGCGATTTGCTCATATTTTACTG
>DASPJL010000169.1:0-3049 GCA_035628645.1 Cytophagales bacterium
AGAGAATTTATTGAAGACAGGTCGCGGCAGATTGCTTCGTGCCTCGCAATGACGGCAAAGAATAGCGATATCGCTTCCAACTAATCCTTAAATCCCTTAATCCCCATCCATCTTAATTCAGACAAAAAGCAAAAGCCTAATAAATATCCGTCATTGCGAGCCCCTTCCTTCGGTCTTTCTACCATCTTCCTTCGATGTATCCTTAACTGGATTTTTTTAAGTCTATTGAGGTGAATAAATTGACACGTTGTGAAATAATTTCTTTATACTGATGCTTATTCTTCTCATTTAAGAAAGAGTCGTCAATAAGTTGGATGGCTTTTATTAACCAGCTATCCAGCTTCTTGTAAACCGAATTGATTTGTTTGTTATTCAATTTCAACGTCTCTCCAAACTTGTCGAAATACTTCTTGTTGAAATTTTTCTTTTTACCTCCCAATAGAAGCGCTATGTCGTCTTCATCTTTCGGCAAAACGATTTTCACATTTAATAAATCATAAGCTGGTGATAGCACCCAACCCATTTCTGAAAGCCACATAGAGAAGTTTTTTAAGTGCATATCGTTATTCCCTATTATAAAGTTGAAAAGGCTGAGTTCAAAAAAGCGAAGCTTATCCAGCAAGGTATTTACTGATAGCTCTCCGATGGTTTTACCAAGGTTTTCCATGGTTCCCAAATACTTGTCTTCCAATTCGAGGATTTGCAAAAAGTCGATCATGTGGATTTTTGAAAGGTCTTTTTTACGGTCTATGCGTTTGGTTAAGTAACACAATTCGCCAGAAGCCAAGCGAATCATGTTGGAGGGCACCACCTCTATCTTAAACAATTCGGCTAATTTCATGCTTAGATGTTCGTTTTCCGGCATCTGTTCATACTGGACATTTTGGGGTTTTAAAATGTACAATCCCTCTAATGCGTCCATAATGGTCAATCGGCCATTGTGCCCATTTTCTAATGTGTTTTTAATCCAACCGAGGGATAATTTAGGCTGCACACCTGGTACGGTGATAGACAATTCTACGGCTTCCTTTGCTAATTTTTCCATCTCATCCAACCGATACGGCAGAACAGGTGCAGACTTAGTTCCATAGAAAGCTTTGATACATTTAGGATGGTAATCTGTATTATTTGTGTCTAATTCCTGATAACAATATAAGCACTTAGGCATCTTGACTTGCTGTTAAAGGGTGAACACTGACCGCTCCGATTGTATTTTGGCAACAGGCTAAAAGCAATCCCATACGGTCGTTTTTATTGATTCTCCAACTTTCTGCCGCAATGGTTAATAACCAGCCTTCGGGAATTAAACCATCGAAAAAGGGGAAAAGTCTTTTGCTTCTATATGAGAGGGTACTCACCGGCATTTGGAAGGTTATGAATAAATCAGCATGATTTTGAATATAGTTTTCATCATAGACAAATTCATATTCGCCGGTATCTAATTCTCTTAGCCTGCCTGCAGGGGTGTTATTATATTTAATAAGCGCTTGTCTCATTCCTTATCGTTCATCTACTGGACCCAAAACCTGCCCAAACATCTGCAAAACCTGATTTACTTTAGATAAACTGAGGTTTTCTTTTCCCTGCTCAATTTTTCTAATCACGGTAAGTGCTACGCCTGCCTTTGTGGCAAATTCCTCTTGTGTTAGCTTTAATTGTTTTCTTCTGGTTTTTACAAAGTCGGCGATTGGATTCATTCTATATGCTTTTACATACAATAATAATAAAAGATATTATATTATATGCATATGAATATAAATAAGTTAAATCGTTTTTGTTTATATGTATTTAGATATAGTATTAAACAGAAAAGCTTTTGCTAAGAGCCGGCAGATTTCTACCTACCTCGCAATGACGGGGGGACTTCAGAGATGGGCGACACTAAAACCTTATCAACCTAAATTCCAAAAATTACATTCATCCTATTAATTCAGGGTCAGACAAAAAGCAAAAGCCTAATAAATATCCGTCATTGCGAGCCCCTTCGCGAAGCAATCTCTCTGAAGTTCAGGAAAACTATTAAATAGAAAACTTTTTGCTAAGATCTGGCAGATTGCCTCGTGCCTACCAATAACGGGGACTTCGGAGATGGGCGGCATTGAGAGTTTGTCGAAGCAGGCCGCAACAGATTGCTTCGTGCCTCGCAATGACGGCAAACAAAAGCATCATACCTTATCATATTAATCACAAAAATCACTGATTAGATAAAAAGCAAAAGCCTATTAAACCATCGTAATGCGAGCCCCTTCGCGAAACAATCTGCCATATTTTTCCCTGGTCGGTGGCACACGTGAGCCACAAGCTGATGAAAGAGCCTCATAATTCTCATAAGTCAAAAGCAGTTTCATCGTGTTCTACTTTTTCAATTTCATATGCGGTAGAAATAGTTTTGGCTCCATTCATTGTGAATTCGTACTTTAAAGCAATCCCTCCATTTGTTGCCTTTAAGTATTCAGACCAATTTCCAAATAAATGTTGTGAATAATTATCTTGGTCCACCTTTAAATCCAGGCTATACCAATAGATTGTCTCACCTACACTACTTATCAATCTAAGCTTGCCGCATGTATAACCGAGTATTTCCTCTTCGCCTGGAAGATGTTCTATCTTTATTAATTTCGGAAACTCAAAAGTAGCGGGTAATTGCTGCCATCCGTTTTCGTAGTTGAAATGATAAACATTGTCTTTAGTACTATAAATCTGGACTAGCTCGTCCTTTTCATTGATCGTTTTATATCCATTCTTATTGATATAATAGTGGCTTTCGAGCTTTCTTTTTCCCTCCTCACTTTTTGTAATATCACGACCAAGAGAGTCAAAATACTGAATTTTTGAATGGATTATGCCGGAAAAGCTGGCTGTTTGGGAGAAGCTTAAAGTACAAATTAAAGAAAATAATAAGGTAAAGAGTTTTTTCATAAAAAATGATGGTTTAGCATGTTTTGGGCTGCAATTAGCAAAAAATAATCGAACAAAAAAATCGAGGTTGCATGAGCGCACCGCAACCTTACGGGGCAGGTCGCAACAGATTGCTTCGTACTCGCTGGAA
>DASPJL010000170.1:0-21181 GCA_035628645.1 Cytophagales bacterium
CCACAATGGCTTTAACCAATGGAGGTACATTCTTTTCATTTTGGCTGGGAAATAATGACGTTCTAGGGTATGCCACCGGCGGCGCTTCCAATCCCGCCATATATACTTCCACCACTGACTTTGAAACATGGTTTAGAACGGGTTTGGGCGCATTATTATCAGTTCCCGGCACGAAAGGAGTGGTTGCTAATATTCCTAATGTAACGGACATTCCTTATTTCACTACCATAAATAATGGATTGATAACGCCGGCAGCAAATGGATGTGCGCCAGGCTCTGCCCCAAGTAGTGCCTTGCCTTTTAGCCTTACCGCAGAGCAAGCAGCCGGATTAAACATGCAATATGCGGCGGCAGGAATAAATCCTGATTTTAAGGAAGGGAAAGTAAATTATTTCCTGATCACGACACCAACAGGCGTTAGGCAAATGGATCCGGCTAAGGACTTATTAATATTAACCACACCAACGGATTCTTTAGGGTTGGGAGAACTGAAAAACTGCGACTGCACCACCAAAGGCCTGAGAAAGGGCTGGGGTATTACGAAGCCTATTGCAACCAATTGGGTGTTGGATGAAGCTGAGGTGGCAGATATAACGAAGAGAGTAGAGGATTTTAATGGCATTATTAAAACAGTTGTAGAGGAAGCCGCAAATAACGAAAGATTGGCATTGGTAGACATAAATAAAATATTTGGAGAGGTTGCTAACTGGACAAAGGTCGTTAACGGCATAAACTTTACGGCGTCTATTGCACCTCCTTTTGGGGCGTTTTCCCTGGATGGTGTTCACCCAAATGCCAGGGGCAGCGCCTTTATTGCCAATCAATTTATCGACGCAATAAATACAAAGTTTGGTTCCTCTATCCCGACGGTTAATCCTAACAATTATCCGGGAAATGATTTGCCACAATGATATTTTAGGATGCATTGTTATCAAAAGCCCGGATTTCTTCGGGCTTTTTTTGTCTTAAACTGTGATTTTTGTGATTTAGGTGATGGTCATGATGTTACCGATCTGTACGTGAGTTTTTGAGATTTATAAAACTTTTGGAATCTGAAGAAATAATTTTGACGAAATCCTCATACCTCAAATCTCAAACCCCACACCTTCTTACCTCATCCACTTTTTCCACCAGCTTTGAAATACGATCAATCCCCAGATCCTTGCATGGATATCTCCGGGGTTGTTTGAGAAAAGCTGCTTCTTCAGTTTTTGTATTTCCTCAGGATCAAATATGCCTTGCTCCAGGATAAATTTATCTTCCAAAAGATTATTTTCAATCAACGATCTAAGTTCTTTTCTGAACCATTTCAATAGAGGTACTTCAAATCCATGTTTAGGCCTGTTATACAATTCAGCCGGAAGAAGACTGCGAAAGGCATCCTGTACGATCTTCTTTTTCATTCTGCCGTCTACTTTAGTATTTGCTTTTAAACTGAAAGCAAAATCCACAACTCTGTAATCTAGGAAAGGAACCCTTACCTCCAGGCTATTTGCCATTGACATCAGATCTACTTTAGTAAGCATATCATTGGTAAGCACGAGGTTAACATCAGCCCTTAACACATCATTGAGATCTCCGTCATTGGATATATATTTTGTAATGTTTTCCTTACGGTGTTCATATATATCCCTAAATATTTTTATCCTGCTGTCAAGCTTTAATACGCTTAATGCCTCGTCTTCGCGCGCAAATCCACACCATTTCCAATACCGTTCTTTAGGGCTCATTTCCATGCCCTCCGCAAATCTTTGAAACTGCCTCACCTTATTGCTTACAAAGCCATTTCTGGATTTAGGCAGGTTTTTCCAAAGCGGTAACAACCCTCTGATTGTATTGGCTGCAATGCCTCCTTCCCTTACCTTATATTCGCCTAAATATTTATTGTAGCCTCCGAAAAGTTCATCTGCACCGTCCCCTGAAAGTGATACGGTAACGTGCTTTCTTGTTTCCTTGCTCAAGATAAAGACCGGCAAGGCGGATGAATCCCCAAAAGGTTCATCAATATATTCCAGCACATTTTGAAGATTATCCAAAAGATCCTGATTGGTCAGAGAAAATACGGTGTGATTGGTATTGAATTTTTTAGCTACCAGATTGGCATATTTTGTTTCATCAAAAAATGGTTCGTCACGGTAACCGATTGAAAAGGTATTTAATTTTTCCGTGTACCTGGAAGCCAGTCCTACGATGATCGATGAATCAATTCCTCCACTTAAAAAAGCGCCCAAAGGAACATCTGCAATCATCCTCTTTTTAACCGCATCATCCATAAGCTCAACCAATTTATCCTGTTGCTGCTGATAGGAAAGACGGTCTGTTTTTATAAGTGGAGGGATGTCATAATATCTTTTCTGCAAGATCTCCCTTCCTTTAATTTGCAGATAATGCCCCGGACTGAGTTTGGTTACATTTTTAAAAATTGTAGCCGGCCCGGGAATATAATTTAGTTGCAGGTACTGATACAGCGAGGTATAATCAATGTCTTTATTGATGCCAAAAGCCATCAACGACTTCAATTCAGAAGCAAAGATCAGTTTGTCCTCATCCTGAAAGACAAACAAAGGCTTGATTCCGTAACGATCCCTGGCTACAAAAAGGATTTTTTCTTCCTTATCGTAAATGGCAAAAGCAAAAAAACCATTGAGTTGATTTAGGCAATCAGCGCCTTCCTTAATGTATAATTTTAAAAGAACTTCAGTATCCGAATGTGAAAAAAACGAGGTGCCTGTGTTTTCTAATTTTTGTCTAAGTTCTTTAAAGTTAAAAATCTCTCCGTTGAATACGATCACGTACCTTCCGCTGTCGTCGGTCATAGGTTGCCTTCCATCGGAGGTTGTGTCTATAATGGAAAGTCTTCTATGGCCCAGTCCTACACGTTCTTCATTAAAAATGCCCCTGCTGTCGGGGCCTCTTAAATTAAGACAATCGGTGGCCGCCGAAAGGTTTATCATATTATATCGTCCTACTTCATTAAATGCATAAATGCCGGTTATTCCACACATCAAAAATTCTCTAAGAGGGTTGAACGTTGAATGATTTTTTAAAAATAAGGGATGCCAATTGTTCAGGGGTTAAAAAAGGTCCGGTTTCGGAGGAAACAGGCAAGCCTATTGTTACTTTTTTAAGGCTGTGATCTTTAATGATCTCTTCCTTTTTTAATTTGTTTTTCAAGAGATAAAAATATTCTTCATCTTCATAGCAATCTGCAATTTCTTCAGCAGAGAACAAATATTCATGTACCCGTTCTCCTTTTCTCAATGGCAGTTCCCGCGTTTTGCATCCGCTGCAATATACATTGGCGAGGTCGCTTACCCTGAAAACAGGTAATTTGGGTATAACAACAGCAGAATCTAATGAATGCATAAGCGTAAAAAATAAGCTGCTGTAAAGTTTTTTGTTTTTTATTAAAAAGCGCGTAGATCGTTTATCAAACAGGGTCAGGGTGCCTTGCCGGGATTGTTCTTTAAAAACTTTAAAAACAGAACCCCTTGATTTAAAAATATTTCCTATCCTGAGTATGGAAAAAGAGCAAACACCTTTGTTGGCTGCCGCTAATATTAATTCTTCTGCCTGGGCTTTTGAATGACCATAAACACTTATCGGCTCTGCTGCCTTGTCAGTAGAAATGAACAATACTTTTTTTACCTTATTTGATAAAGCCGCTTCAATGACATTGGCAGTTCCTTCGACATTTGTTTTAAAGGTTTCTTCCGGATTGTTTTCGCAAATATCCAGATGTTTCATAGCAGCAGCATGAATTACGAAATCTATTCCTTTAAATTCTTTGAGAAGTTTTTCCCGGTCCCTTACGTCTCCTATTATAAATTTCAAGGTTTTATTTCCTTGAAATTGCCGCATCAACTTACTTTGTCTCAGCTCGTCTCTTGAAAGGATTATAAGTTTATCAATGGAATCGTTTTCCCGAAGTAACTTTTTAATAAGAATTTTGCCCAGTGTTCCGGTTCCTCCGGTTATTAGTATTTGCTTCTTGTTTAAATTAACCTGCATGCTTAGGTTATGCCTATAAATCGTAAAGTTAACCTTACTGGTCGACTTTTTGCAATTTATTTAACCGTTTAAAAAATTTGTGAATAAATTAGAAGTTAATAATAGTAATGCGATAATTAGTTGGTGCGTTGATGTGCTAATGGATCTACTGCAAAAGTTTGTTAAAGTAACTAATTTAAAAAAAGGGAAGTTGCAGGAAACCAAAATTATCTTAATTCAGTAGTTGAATTACTAATAAAACCTTAATGAAATTAAGCCGGGCAGGTAGTGATAATTGAAAAAAAGCACCACAAATTCTATGAAATTGAATCAATTAAAGGAATTAAGCAAGAAGTTTCAAGTGAGTTTCCTCGTACCTCAAACCTCATCCCCCGAACCTATTTGCAAATGAAATTCAATAATAAAAACAACAAAACAATCAGCACAAAAAGATACTATTTATATTTCATGGCATTCGCCTTGTCATTTTCTCTTTACAATTGTAAATCTTCTAAAACTACCGCTTCCCGGTCCGACATTCAGGAGTTGGACGAGGATGTTTTCTTCGATGTAGATGAAAATGAGGGCGAAGAAAGAAAAGAGCCGAGAGAAAAAAAGAAAAAGGTAAGTAAAAACGACAAAGTAGATAAAGTAATAATAAGCGCCCGCTCCTATATTGGAACCCCTTATAAGTGGGGAGGTATGACAAGGGCAGGGATGGATTGCTCAGGTTTGTTGGTCAATTGCTTCCGGACTGTAGACATAGACTTACCAAGAACTTCCCAGGCGCAAAGCGTTTATGGAAAAAGGGTGCACATTGACGATCTTGAAGAAGGCGACCTTGTATTTTTCGCAACAGGCAGAGGAAAGAAGGTTTCACACGTGGGGATGGTCACAGATGTAAGAGGGAGAAAAGATGTCCGGTTTATCCACGCATCTACATCATTAGGTGTGATAGAAAATAATTTATTTTCCCCTTATTATATTAAAATCTTTGTGAAAGCGGTAAGGCCTTTTTAAGTTGGAAGATGGAAGACCGAAGTTGGATGTAAAAAAGGCTTTAAGTTTCTAATATTGACAAAGACAGGAATGATGAAGCGAAAAAGCGTAAAAAAAAAGCTGTCTGAACGACAGCTTTTTATGTGGAGAATATCGGAGTCGAACCGATGACCTCTTGCATGCCATGCAAGCGCTCTAGCCAGCTGAGCTAATCCCCCTTATTCAGAGCTAATGCTCCTCATTTGCCACAAAGCTATTTAAATTTTTATAACTTAAAAGGTTCTTCCCTTATTTTCATGAAGAAAATTATTTTATTTCCCTGAAATTGATTGTTCCTATGATAAAAGGGAAATAGACAACTTTTGCATTTTGTCCATGATTCCCTTTATTTTCAGAATCTTTTAAATAAATACGCTCTATTGGCTCAATAAATCTTTTAACTTAATTTTAGCAAATCAACTAAAACCTTTAACAATGCATAAAAGAATAATATTAACTGTGCTGGGATTTTTGCTCGTATTTATAACGAGTGCACAAACAATAACTTCTCCTGATGGCAATCTTTCCTTAAAGTTTGAATTAAAGGATAAAGGTGTGCCATCTTATCAATTGATGTACAAAAAGAAAACGGTAATAAAGCCGAGTACATTGGGGGTTGAGACAAATGATGTTCCTTCTTTTCAGGAAGGCTTTACGGTAACCAATACTGAACAAACCTCCTTTGATACATTGTGGAATCCTGTACTGGGCCAGGAAAAAACAATTCGTAATAATTACAACGAACTGCTTGTAACCCTGACTCAGGAAGCGCAAAAAGGCCGATACATTCGCATTCGCTTTCGCTTGTTTAATGATGGACTGGGTTTTCGATATGAGTTTCCCAAGCAGGATGAATTGAAATATTTTATTATCCAGGAAGAGCATACAGAGTTTAACCTGGCAGGGGACCATAAGATATTCTGGATTCCCGGAGATTATGATACCAATGAGTATGCTTACACTACCTCGAAAATATCTGAGATCCCTCAGTTAATGGAGAAGGCGACCATTGATGTTCATGCACAACATCCCATTAAAAGCCTTTCGGTCCAAACGCCTAGTATGATGAAATCAAACGATGGCCTCTACATAAATATCCATGAAGCGGCTTTGATCAATTACCCCGCAATGTACCTGAATGTAGACCCGAAGAATTTTAAAATGAGCACGCACCTTGCACCCGATCCGCTTGGAAACAAAGCCTATTTGCAGGCAGAAGCACAGTCTCCATGGCGAACCATTGTGGTGAGTGACAAGGCTACAGATATCCTTGCTTCAAGGTTAATTCTAAATCTGAATAAACCGACAGAATATAAAGATGTATCCTGGATCAGACCGATTAAATACATGGGTGTATGGTGGGAATATTTTGTAGCCGGCAAAAGCACCTGGGCGTACAGCGCGGAGACTAATGTAAAACTGGATCAGGATTTCAGCAAGCTTACGCCAAGTGGCCGTCATGGCGCTACTACTGAAAATGTAAAGAAATACATTGACTTTGCCTCTGCAAATGGTTTTGATGCTTTATTGGTTGAAGGCTGGAATGTTGGTTGGGAAGATTGGTTTGGCAACTGGAAAGAAAATGTTTTCGATTTCGTAACGCCTTATCCGGATTTTGATGTCAAGGAGCTTCAGAAATATGCAGCCTCAAAAGGTATCGAAATAATGATGCACCATGAAACTTCAGGTTCGGCCACCAATTATGAACGCCGCTTGCACAAGGCCTTTCAGTTTATGAAAGATAACGGATACAATTCCGTAAAGACGGGATATGTAGGAAAGATCATTCCGCGCGGTGAACATCATGACAGCCAATGGATGGTCAACCATTATATTCATGTAGCCAAAACTGCGGCTGAATATGAGATCATGGTAAACAGCCATGAAGCTGTAAGACCGACAGGCCTTAACAGAACCTTTCCAAATTGGATTGCTCAGGAGTCTGCCCGTGGAACTGAATTTGAATCAATGGGGGGATTGGCCCCGGAACATACCACCATCCTTCCTTTTACCCGGTTGATGGGTGGCCCAATGGACTATACTCCTGGGATTTTCCAGACCGACCTTTCCTATTATGGAACCGGCAGTAACCAACGCGTGAATACCACCTTGGTAAAGCAATTGGCCTACTATGTGACGATGTATAGCCCGTTACAAATGGCAGCCGATATGCCTGAGAATTACGCTCGTTTTCCTGATGCTTTCCAGTTCATAAAGGATGTTGCGGTAGACTGGGATGATAGTTATATACTTGGCGCTGAGCCGGGCGATTACATCACCATTGCCCGAAAGGCAAAGGGCAAAAACGAATGGTATGTGGGTGGAGTTACTGATGAAAATGAGCGGACTGCCGTTATTCCTTTTACCTATCTTCCTGAGGGAAAGAAGTATATTGCTACTATCTATGCAGATGGCAAGGATGCCAGCTATGACAAAAACCCTCAAAGCTACACCATCAGGAAAGTTCTCGTTACTTCTAAAAGTGTGCTAAAACAACCTATGGCTTCCAGTGGTGGAGTTGCCGTTAGTATTAAAGAAGGAAGTAAAGACGAAATGAAAGGCTTGAAGAAGTTGTAAAGGAAAGTTGGAAGCCTAATTTGCTCCCTGGTCGATTTAAGTTGTTAAAAAATTTTAGAAAGGGTCATCAGGTCTTTAAAAACCTAAGGTCCCTTTTTATTTTTCTATGAACAGAAAGCGCCTTCAGAGCAAAAAAGTGTTTTTAAAATTCCGTTTTGATTTTTATCTTTCCTGACTCACTCTTTCTTATTCCCTTCCAAATCAAACAACGCCCTCAAAACCTCTGATAATTGTTCTGCTTCTCCTCTTTGACAGGCAGCCTTCAGTTGAAGTACAGGAAGTTTAAGAATTTTTTGAACAATGCCTTTGGTAATGATTTCTACTTTTTGGCCTTCTTCTTCCGTAAGACTTTTAATGTGGCGATTGATCTCCTGTTGCCTTATTTTATCCAAAGCATCTTTAAATTCCCGGATCACTGACGAAAATTCTGTTTCCTTTGACCAGGCATTGAATTCTTCCATCATTTCCGTAACAATACTTTCTACTTGGGGAATTGCTTCCTTTCTTTTCTCCAACGCCTGAGATGCTTTGTTTTTAATGTCATCCACATTAAATAATAAAATCGAAGGAATTTCTTCAACAGATGTTTCTATGCTCCTTGGTACAGATAGGTCGATGAAGTATTTATGAGAAAATGAGGGACTCTTTTCCAGGCTTTTCTTTGTAAAAAACGCCTGAATACCCGGTACAGCAGAAATGACTACATCAGACTTTGTTATCTGTTCAGGAATATTTTCCCACTCCACCACTTGAATATTTTCTTCATCCGACAAAACATGCGCTTTCTCAATGGTTCTGTTCGCTAAAGTTATTGTTCCAAACTTCGCCTTTACCAGGTTTTTGTACACATCCGTTCCTATTTCGCCAAGCCCTACCAACAGTATTTGCGGATTATTTATTTCAGAAGCAACCTCTTTCGCCAATTCGACGGTAGCATAAGATACCGAAGCCGCCCCGTCTCTGAAGCTCGTTTCCTGTTGCACCCTTTTGCTGGCTGCGAAAATGGTGTGCATTAGCCTGTGTAAAAAAGGACCGGCCGTATTCGCATCAGCAGCATATTGATAAGATTTTTTTACCTGATTTGAGATCTGTAAGTCGCCGACAACCTGTGATTCCAATCCAAGGGAAACATTAAAAAGATGGCGGATTGCCGCCAAAGGATCATTTATTATATCAAAATAAGATTCAATAGCTGAAAGATTATATAATCCTTTCTCTATGCCGATAAGCTTTATTATTTCTTTGGAATAATCATTTTCCGAGCTATAGTATACTTCTGTTCTGTTGCAAGTGGACACAACAAGGAGATCAGAAGCCGGAATGAAGTTCTTTAACCGTTCCAGCAATTTACTGATATTGTCGTCGTGCAGTGAAACAGCCTCCCTGATCTCAAGTGGCGCGGTCTTATAAGATATGCTTATCGCTTTAAATGAGTTACTCATCTCCGTTTAAATATTAAGTTCGTTGGCCGGGAAGTTCACTCAGGACGTAAAAAGATAGGGGGACAGTTGCCTTGTTTCTAAAGTTTATGCTATTGAAGGTAGCACCGATTTCTCGCAAAGAGAAATATTGAAAATTTATAGCTTTCGAAACCCTAAATTAGAGAAATGACTTAACTATTAGATCCCAATTTTTACATTAAATAGAAAAAATGCAGGGGCGTGGATTTTATAGAGGAAGACTTAAATTTCGAACAAGGAATTTTGAAGGAAATTGATACTGCTCCTAAATTTTAAGGCGCTTCCGTATCCTTCCCTTTTAAAAGCGTACTCACCTTTTCAAAATTTACAAGTAAAAAATATCCGAGTATTATATTAAAAAATCTAATACCTAAATTGATCTTTATATCAGAGTTAACTCCAACCCGTGCAATTTGAGATTTAAAAGCAAGATATAATTTAGTTATAAATGTGGGGATATTATCAATCAAAAGGAGACCTCCAATTATAATTGCAGCCAGTTTTAAAATATTTTTAGAATCGAATTTTTCAAATTGAATAACTTTATCATCAAAGCCTTGGTCGAGCTTTAACCATTTTATAATGAGATCAGTATTCCTAATCAATATTAAAAACATTAGGGTTACTACAGAGATTATAACCAAAAGATAAATAATACTCGCTATATCAAATTCATATAAAGCAAAAGGAATATTACTTGGAAGAACACTAAATAAAGAAGTAATAAGGGAATAAAGCCCAAAGACTTTAATTAAAGTCCTAAAAAAATCTTTTTTCGTCATGGTTTAGAAAAGCGAAAAGAATACTTATTATTTCAAATCTAAAATACCTTTATTTTTTCTACATCCAATCTTTCAAAGCCAATTGTCCGCTAAAAATTAATTTTTCCACTCCTGTAATACTTCGTACCACTCATATAAAAAGAAGGTAGTATGTAATGCCCACTACCTATTTTTATTCCAAGAATAAGGAAACTCAAAAACTCAAAATAATGAAAACAACTATTACCCTTATGGTAATGGGTATCCTCTCGTCGCTTACAATGTTTGCCCAGAATAACAAGGGTAAGGTAAGCGGCGAGATTGTTGACCCGAACAATAAGCCTCTGGCTTATTCCACTGTTATGCTTCTTAAAGCATCGGACTCTTCTTTGGTGAAGGGAGAAGTAACAAATGAAGAAGGAAAGTTTGCACTCGAAAGCATTCCCTATGGAAAGTATATTTTATCATCCTCTTTAATAGGTTATCAAAAATATTTTTCTAAAGAAATTTCATTAACAGAATCAAAACCAGAAATAAAACTTCCGGGGATCAGAATGAGCGAAGAAACTCAAAACCTGAAAGAAGTAACGATAATCGGACAAAAACCATTCATTGAACAAAAAATTGATAAAACGGTGGTAAATGTCGAAAACAGCATTGTTGCAACCGGAGGAACCGCCCTCGAAGTTTTACAACGCTCCCCCGGAGTAATGGTAGACAATGATGACAGGATCAGTCTCCGAGGTAAACAAGGAGTGATCATAATGATAGATGGAAAACCTTCGAATTTATCCGCTGCCGACGCAGCGAACATGTTGAGGAATATGCCCAGTAATTCCATTGAACAAATCGAACTGATTACCAATCCTTCTGCAAAATATGAAGCAGCTGGAAATGCAGGGATTATCAACATCAAACTGAAGAAAAATAAAAAAGCAGGGATGAATGGCAGCGTAAATGCTGGAACAGGCTACGGAAGGTTTGAGAAATACAACGCCGGTGCGGACCTCAATTACAGAGATAGCAAATTCAACTTATTTGCCAACTACAATTACAGCTACAACCATCGGTTTGGCTCCAACAAATTTGAAAGAAGAATAGGTGAAGGAGATACGGCCATTTATTTTGATCAATTCAATTATCGTCCGATGCTGTTCCAAAACCATTCTTATAAAGTTGGATTGGATTATTATTTAAATAAAAACAATACCATCGGGTTTATGGTCAATGGCTTTAAAACTTTCGGAGGATTGGATGTCAGTAACGATACGGAAATAAAAATGCAGCCGGAGGAATTGACTCCACCTTATCCATGACAAACTTTATTGACAACCAATGGGCAAGCATGGCCTATAATTTAAATTACAAATCTACCTTGGACACTTTGGGAAGAGAACTTACTGTGGACCTTGATTATTCTAACTACTCCGGTCAGGCCTTTGATGATATGGAAACACACTTTTTCAATAAACAAGGCAATGAAAATGCAATTCCTTTAATTCTCAGAAGTGATATCCCTTCCAATGTGGAGATAAAATCCGGGAAAGCCGATTATGTACATCCCATCAATAAAGACACAAAAATAGAGGCAGGAATAAAAACAAGTTTCGTTACCACCGACAACAACGTAAAATGGGAAACCTACAATGAAGGAAGCTGGAACGTAGATCGCGGCAGAACGAATCATTTTCAATACAAGGAAAACCTGAACGCCGCATATATTAACATTCATACACAATATAAAAAATTTGGTTTCCAGTTAGGGTTGAGGGCCGAACAAACGATAGCCAAGGGAAACCTGATCACTGAAAATCTTCAAAAGCCTGATACTTCTTATCTTAACTTTTTCCCCAGCGTGTTTGTTTCTCAAAAGATCTCTGAAAAGAATCAAGTCACTTATTCTTACAGCAAAAGAATTGATCGTCCAAGTTACCAAAACCTGAATCCATTCATTTATTTCCTTGATCCTTATGCCTATTTTCAAGGAAATCCATTCTTGAAGCCACAATACACACACTCTTTCCAGGTAGCGCATACGTATGATGGGAAGTTTATAACTACTTTAGGCTACAGCAATACTTCGAATGTAATGCAGCAAGTTACCGAGCAAAACGATGAAACCAAGGTGACAAAGGCGACCATGACAAATCTCGATAACTTCAAAAATTTGAGCCTGGGGATAAATGCGCCTGTAACTATTGCCAAGTGGTGGACGACCAACAACAACCTGAGCTTTTATTATAAAGAATATAAGTCCAGATACCTGGACGGAGAGATCAACAATACTGGCTTTTCCTGGACTTTGAATTCCAATCATAATTTCACTTTGCCCAGAGATTTTTCAGCAGAGTTAAGTGGAATGTATTTATCTCCAAACGTCGAAGGGATCATTAAAATAAGATCTATGTATGTGGTGAATATGGGAATTCAAAAAAACCTTTGGGATAAGAAAGCCAATATAAAATTAAATGTAAACGATGTCTTCAATATAATGAAGTTCAGGGGCACTATTGATTATCAGAATCAGCACCTTAATATTTTAGGCAAATGGGAAAGCAGGCTGGCAAGAATAACTTTTACTTACAGATTTGGAAAGGAAGACATTAAGCCGGCCAGAAGAAGATCATCCGGTGCCGAATCAGAACAAAACAGGGTAAACATGGGAGGCAATTAGAAGTTTTTAAGTTTAGTTAATAGTTGGAATAGTGCTTCCGGAGTCGGAAGCATTATTTTTTAGTGGGAAGAGGGGAGATGGAAGATGGAAAGATAAAAAATATTCTAGGGTATGGTTTAATATGTGAATTTCATCATTATTTTGCACTTCCGTTTTGAGAACATTATGCCGGTACTAAAAACAGTCTTCATAGGCTAATTAATTAAACTGAGTTATTTGTACTTCAAGCTTCAGGATAAGCTCTATAAATTGGACCGATGGGAAAAAATACTCGGTAAGAATAATGAGTTTATTTAGAGGAGGTTTAAATGAGTAATTTAAAAAACTAACGATGTTTTATTCCTTAAATCACTCTTTTATATATTCAAATTTATTTCCTGCTTGATCCAATATCATTTTATTTTTCTCCGGAATGAATGTGACCTTAATCATTGCCTGCTCATTTTTAAATTGATGTTTTTCATAAGGCTCCAAAAGTAATGGTGGCTGACCTTCCGCTTGTCCAATTAAATTGTTGTCTTTTATGAAAATAAAAACCTTTTGATTGAGTTTGGAACAATAGTAGTTACCTGTATAAGAAGCTAATTCTTCATTAGATAACTTAATTTCTTCAAACACAGGCATATTAAAATTCCTTCCAAAATAAATGCTTATAATTCCCTCCATCGTTTCCTTCATCGGCATTAGGTGGCCATTACTTGTCAGAGCGATAGAAACCTTTTCTTTCGGAAAATACACCACAGAGGATTGGAAACCATCTATTGCTCCATCATGGCCATATCCAACTTTGTCTTGTAAAAGGAGCTGTCCTAATCCAATTCCAAAGTTTTTTTCGTCATATCTTAGCATCTCTTTAAGGGAATTCTCCGACACTACTTTTCCTGAAAAAAGGGAATTATAAAATCTATTCACATCTGAAGGAGTAGAAGTGAGAGCACCTGCACCCACCACAATGCTCAAATTCGTTTCTGGTGATTGCACCCACGCAGTAGACCTTACATAGGAGTACGCTTCGTTGTTTTCGGGAATAATTCTGCCTCCATAAAACGTGTTTTTTAGCTCTAAAGGCCCAGTAATTCTTTCTTTTAAGATTTGAGAAAACTCCTTATTCTCAATTTTTTCACCAATAAAAGAAAGTAAGACATACCCAGTATTAGAATATTCTGTTTTCTCGCCTGGTTGAAATACACTTCCATTTTTAATAAATAATTCCACCAATTCGGTTTTGGTTTTGGGCTGGAAGTGCCAGTTAAGAAAATCTTTGGAGCTAGTAAAATTGTAAAGTCCACTTTGATGTCTTAGAAGATGTTCAATTGTGATTTTTTCGGAGTTGGATAATGAAGGAAAATAATCGGCCAGCTTTGTTTCAAGCTTAATTTTTTTTTCATCTATTAGTTGCATAATGATTGCCGCCGTAAAGGTCTTTGAAATAGATCCTATCCGATATTTTGTTTCCTGATTAGCAAGGGTACTGTCTTTTAAGTTCGCATACCCATATGTTTTTTGATAAACCTCTTTACCATCCTTAAAAATGGAAACACTCCCCATTCCTCTTCTTTTGCTTTCAACCAAATCAAAAAAGCGATCCATTTTGGCTTTTTCGAACTTGCCGTCTTTATTACTTTTATTGCAGCAAAAAAAAGTGATTAAGGTAAAGGCGATTAGTATCCTACAGAGTTTCATTTAAAAGAATCAAAAAGTAAAGCTGAATTGCAACCAGGGCTTTTGTTCAATTTAATACTTTTAGATTTAATTCCAAATATCGTCTTGATTCAAGGGCCCTAATAAACTTGAATTTATGTATTTTACCCTTTTAAAGTTTGGCATTAGTATCTTACTTTTATGGCTACTTTATAGAACGACGACAAGAATAGTAGACCTCTGTTTGAAATTAATTTATCCTTAAAATACCTTTATTTCAGACACAATTCAGCGCAATATAATGCAAGCTTCAGAAAATACTCGCGTTCAGCGGTGGCCAATTCTTCTTTTGCAAAAACCTGATTTAATGAAATGGGTTTCTTAGCATTGAATTTTCGGTAATAATTGATCTTTTCATATAATTCTTCACACATGATCACTACCCAATTTGGCTTATTCACCTCCCTGTTAAACCCTTCAATGGTATTTTGAATGGAGTTATAATACCGGATCACGCCCATAAAGTAATTAGAGATATCCTGAAAATCCTTCGATTTTAATAGATTGGAAGGAATAGATACTGTTCCAGATTGCTTTTTACTGCTAGAAAATATGTTACTTATTAAGGAAAGGATTCCCGCCATTTAATCTTCAAATGAATAATAATTGAGAAACTTCAGATGTTTTCTATTAAAACCATTAATAGAAATGTAATCTTATCCAAAAGCAGCCAAATTAAGAAAAATGAATATTACACCCATAAAAAAATCTCTTGCTACGTTAAAGTTAACACTACCTTCCCTACAGTTTTCCCGCCTTTAAATATTTCCAGTGCTTTGTTCATCTCAGAAAACGCATATTGATGCCCTACTTTGGGGGCTGGAAGATTTAATTTTTCAATTTCTGTCAATAATTCTTTCATCAACTCATTCCGCTCATACAGCCAGATTAGGTTAAAACCCATCACTGATTTATTGGCTATGATCATGCTAAGCGGATCAAATTTTGGTCGAAAGAGGTATTTGGGAATTAAAGTGAAATAATTCGGTTTGTGTGAAGATGGGGTGAACTGAGCTGAACCATAGGAAATAAGGCGTCCCATTGGCGCCATGGCTTCATAACTGTATTTGAGGTATTTTCCGCCGGTGGTTTCGAGTACCAGGCTCAATTCTTTTCCTGATAGCGCATTTTTTAAATCCTCCCTGAATTGGGGTCCCCGAACAATTCCTTTGTCAAACCCTTCCGCTTCCAACACAGCTAACTTTTCTTTATGACCTACGACCCCGATGGTATAAGCATTAAACTTTTTTGCAATTCGATTGGCTTGTAAACCGACGCCTCCTGCTGCGCTGTGGATCAATACCGTTTGCCCTGCCTGAAGGTTGCCCAAGACCTTTAATGCATAATAGGCAGTAAGCGTCTGAACGGGAAAAGCAGCACCTTCTTCAAACGTCCAGCCCTTTGGAAGGGGCATTAAATAATCAGGATCGGCTAAAATATGGCTGTCATAACCACCAAATCGGGTAACGCCGATTATCTTTTGTCCTTCATGAAATAAAGGAGAGGCGCTAGCCAGCACTTGCCCTGAATATTCCAGTCCGGGAATAAAAGAACCTTTGGGCGTAGCGCTATACAATCCCATTACGGCGAAAATGTCCGCATAATTCAACCCAACTGCCTTTACCTCAACCAGCACTTTGCCTGCTTGTATTTGTGGAATGGGTCCTTTTACATACTTCAAGTTTTTTAAAGAACCGCTTTTTTCAACCTGGTAAAATTCTCTCATATTTTAACAAAAATCCTTAACAATTTACCTTAAAATTTCCCCTTTAAAAGAAATTAAAACAATTATTAATTTGATTAACGAATGGCTAACTCCTTGTTCTTCTTTCAAGCTGAATAATCCTTTGCGCAAATTGAATTTTTAACTCGCTAATGAAGTCCATCGGTTCATTATAGGTATCGAGGACCACATAAGTATAAGAAGCCTTCGTCTCTTTGAGTGAAGCTGCCAGTTCATTCTTTTTCTTTTGGAGAAAGCCAAGTAAAGCAGCAGTATCTTTAATTGAAGCAGGCTCAAAAACCACATGAGACATTGCATTTCCGCTTATAATATGTTCATGAAACTGATTCAGCTCCTCCAGATTCCCGCTTTTGTATAGGGAATTCAGTTGAACAGTCAAATCAGTTGCCCGTTGGCTCTTTTCTTCATTTTCATTGACAAATTTATCAGGATGCACATGTACAATTGCCTCCTTATATAGCCGCTTCCGTTCATGTTGTTCATTGACCGACAAAACGGCTTCCGATTTTACCCGGCTTACTTTTTTTATTCCCTGAGGCTCTTTGTGGCGTTTGCCTTTCTTCTTCTGTTCCAGCCTCTTTGCCTTTTTTCCTTGCTTTTGTTTTTTATAAAGCGCTGTCAACTCTTGTACCCGCCGGATTTGCGCATGAAGTTGTGACCGGATTTTAAATTCGAAAGCATTTAACCTGGCTTCTGCTTCCTGCAGTTCATTTTCTAATTCTGCTATTTCATTCTCCAGGTTTCTAATACTGTCGTTCGAAGAGTTACTGTGTAAAGTGATCCGGCCGGACATAGAATTCATTAGAGCTTATTTTGAAATCTTCAGGTAGAGATCTTCTACCTTTTTCCTTGCCCAGGGCGTCTTCCTTAAAAACGTCAAGCTTGATTTGATGCTTGGATTTTCATTGAAACATTTGATGTTGATTTTGGCTCCTAATTGAGCCCATCCATAATGATCCAGCAATTGATTTAAAATTGCTTCCAATGTTTTTCCGTGAAGAGGATTATTAGGTTGCTGTGAATCCATGAAGGAGTAAAATTAAGACATTATAAGTTGATTTTTTAAGAAGTCACTAGCATTCCTTTTTTGGGGATTTTTATACTCCATTTGACATTAAATAGTCTTTAAAAAAAATATTTTAAAAAAAATACAAAGGGGTGACATAAGGCTGTCACCAACCGTAGTTTTCTTTGTACATAAATAAACAAAACACTTAACTTTTTGAATATGGAAAACAACGTTATTAATGAAAATGAGCAAGCTACAGCTCTTGTAATTACGCCTGAGAACCTGCTAAACCACTGGCAGGGACATCGCAAATTAACCCGTAGGGTAATTGAAGCATTTCCTGAAGACAAGCTATTCAATTATTCAGTAGGTGGGATGCGTACTTTTGCAGAGCTGGCGTTGGAAATGATCAATATGGCTGGACCTGGAGTGAGAGGTGTGGCTACCGGGACCTGGAAAGAATTCGAAGCTGACAGCCCTAAACCCAAAACAAAAGAAGAGCTTCTTAAGGCTTGGGATAATACAACTGCGGAAATTGATAGTTACTGGCCTCAGATTCCAGCCGGCCGTTTCCAGGAAATGGATGTAGCCTTCGGACAATATGAAGGACCGGTTTACTGGACTTTATTCTATTTCATTGACAATGAGATCCACCACAGAGGGCAAGGTTATGTGTATCTGCGTTCTCTTGGAATTGCGCCGCCTCCATTCTGGGAAAGGCAATAACTGTAAGAACAGTCCAGATTCCAGATACAATAAAAGTCAAACAAAATGATAATACCCAGCCGGACCTTCAAGTCCGGCTTTTTTTATTAAAATTATGCAGCCTGATCATGGAAATTGTGCAGCCAAAATTCCAAAATCATGCAGCCAAATCTTGAAAATTGTGCAGCCAAGTGTTGAAAAGTTGGCTGCACAATTATTTATAGTTGGCTGCTAAGTTTTTTTCTTCTGGTTGCACAGTCATTTTCTCCCTGCCAGGTAATTTTTCTGGAAGAAAGATAGGGTAGGAGGAAGAAAAGCATTGTTGACAAATAGGGTAGCGTTAGATGTTTTTACTTGTTTTTTTAATATTGATTTTATGTTATATAGAATTGTAAAAGAGACTAACCTTTATCCGTCTTAAAAATATCCACCGATTCTATCAAGCTTTCTGCCTGACCGGTGAGTTCTTCCGAACTGGCAGCGAGCTCTTCGGCAAGCGCTGAGTTTTGTTGAATTACATTTGTGAATTTTTGAATAGCAATATTAATTTGAGAAACCGCTGAGTTTTGCTCGATACTGGAAGTAGATATTTTTTGAACAAGCTCAGAAGTATTCTGGATCTCAGGGATCAAGGCTGAAAGAAGTGCTCCTGATTTTTCTGCAATTTGAACACTGGAAACCGAAATATTGTCAATTTCCTTAGCAGCGTTTTGAGAATGTTCTGCAAGTTTTTTTACCTCGGAAGCAACCACCGCAAAACCCTTACCTGCTGCGCCAGCGTGAGCCGCTTCTACAGCAGCATTCAAGGCAAGCAAGTTGGTTTTTACTGCTATTTCTTTGATTACGGAAGCCTTTTGAAGAATCTGCTTCATGGCATCAATAGTATGCAGAACCGCTTCATTTGTTTCCTTGATATTTTCAACCGCTTGCAAAGACAATGTTTCCGTTTTCCTGGCATTGATGCTGTTTTCATCTATGCTTGCGGCTATTTGTTCTATTGAAGTAGAGATCTGTTCACTCGCAGAAGCCTGCTCTCCCGCCCCATTAGACATTTCGAGGGCTGAAGCGCTGATTTGGTTACTGCTCTCCAGGAAGTTCTGGCTGCTGCTTTTGATCCCGGTTACGATGTCTGATATTCTTTCTGTCATGGTTTTTAAAGAAGACAAGACCTGGCTTGTTTCATCCTTGCCTTCCACTTCCAGCTTTTGTCTTAAATCTCCATCGGAGATCTTTTTAGTAATGTCTACAGATTGGGCTAAAGGATTTGAAATACTTTTGGTCAATACAAAACCGCTAACCACAAAAATCATTACTATAATCAGGAAGATCGTTATTGAATTTTTTCTTATCCCCTCACCAATAGCCAGATTATTACTGTAGGATTTTTGAGAGCCTTCAAGATGAATATCCGTGAAACTGTTTAGAATTTCACGCATGGGATTAAAATAGGCGCTGTACTGATTGTAATATAAAAAAGATGCCCTGTCGAAGTTTCTCTTTTCCAGTAAATAACTGATGCTATCGGTTATTTTGGACAACCCTTCGTAATTGTCCCAGAAATCAGAATTGGCTTCTTTGTAATCATCCAGATTGAACACACCGGCAAACTGGGTGTATCGTTCTTTTACCTGTTCTTTATTTTCCTGTATTTCTTCCAGGAGTTTATTAAATATCACCGGTTCGTTTTGTACCGCCGGATGAAGACACTGGCTTATGGCAATGCTCGACTGATAAGCATCCCGGTCCGCTTCTATAAGGTAATCTATGCTGACTAAAGATGAATTCATCTCTACAACTGAATTTTTAGATAAATCCAGGCTATTTAAGTTATAGATCAGGTTTACTATACTTAAAATAATGATAAGTGCGAAAACGAAAGTGAGGCGTTTCCAGATTTTAAATTTGTAAAGAAATTTCATACTAAAATATTTAAAACAAAATAAGTAATACTGATTTTTTTAATTTGAGCAAAACTGTTTAAAACTGGTAGATGTAATAATCCCATACCACCTTCATATTAATTTCATACCAGGCATTTCTACCCGTTTCAGACATTTTCCTGTCATTTTTTTAATTGCATCAGATAAGTGCCAATCTGCTCCAGCGGAAGCACTTTATCCGCAGCATTTAGCTTAATGGCCTCTTTGGGCATTCCAAACACCACACTGGATTTCTCATCCTGTGCAATGGTCGCTGCACCTGCTTCTTTCATTTCCAGCAACCCTTTTGCGCCATCTGCCCCCATGCCCGTCATAATTACACCTATGCTGTTTTTCCCAGCATATTGTGCCGTAGATCTGAAAAGCACATCTACCGAAGGACGGTGCCTGTTTACAAATGGTCCGTCAATTACCTCCACATAATATCGTGCGCCGCTTCTTTTCAAGAGCATATGTTTGTTTCCGGGAGCTATCAGCGCCCGACCCCTGATTACCGTATCCCCGTTTTCAGCCTCTTTTACCGTGATCCTGCAAAGCTGATTGAGCCGTGCTGCAAAAGATTTTGTAAACATCTCCGGCATATGCTGTACGATCACAATACCAGGTGAATCAAGGGGCATACCTTCAAGAAATATTTTTATAGCCTCCGTGCCCCCCGTTGATGCGCCTACAGCAATGACTTTGTCTGTAGTTTGAATCATACTCATGGAGGTTTTTTTCTTAGCTATTACCGCATCTGAGGAAAGCTTCGGACTGACGGTTATTTCATTGATGCTTTTCCTTTTGGGCTTTACCTGAGCGGCCGCTTTTATGGTATCGCAGATCCTGATTTTAGACTCTTCAAAGAATTGCTTTGTAGCCAGCTCAGGTTTTGTGAGTATCTCCACTGCTCCATATTCAAGGGCTTTTAAGGACGTCTCGGCTCCCTTGCTGGTTAAACTTGAAATGATGACAATGGGAATGGGATGCTGCGACATTATTTTCTTTAGAAACGTCAATCCATCCATTTTGGGCATTTCAATATCAAGGGTGATCACATCGGGTATTTCGGCGCCTATCTTGGTGGCAGCAAAATAAGGATCAGCCGCTGTTCCAATCACTTCGATACCTGGGTCTGAGGAAAGAATATCACTCATCGTTTGTCTGACTACAGCCGAATCATCTACGATTAACACCTTGATTTTTTTCATTTCAGGCACAATTAGTTCTCATAAATAACAGGATACCCCTTATTGATGTACTTCATTAAAACTTCACCTGTATTTGTACAATAAATTATCTTTCTCCCTTTTTTCCCTCCAACACTAAATCCCACTATGGGTATTTTTTCATGTTTTAAGATCTCTTCAGCTGTTTTTATATTCAATTCACCTATTTTAAAACCTCCTTTCATATTTTCGAGCACTTCTGCGCCGCCGAAGATTTTTGCCTGAAGGTTTTTATTTTCGCTTCCCATTTCTTTCATTTTTTTTATCAGTTTCTCAATGGCAATATTTCCAAACTTTGGAGAAGCCAGGCCCTCTCCGTTCCAGAAGGAAAGCATGTAATGGTTAATTCCGCCAAATTTTAACTTTGAGTCCCA
>DASPJL010000171.1:0-36885 GCA_035628645.1 Cytophagales bacterium
ACCTGAATGGGTAAAAGAGTGGATTGAAAAGAGACAGGAAAAAGAGGAGAAAAAAACGGAATCTGCCGAAAAGCCAGTTGATGAAAAGGCTCAGGCTAAACGGGCAGACGCAAGAGCAAAGAAAGTATCACAGGGAGTTGAAGAAATCAGTTTATGGATAAAGGATTTGATAAGAAATGGGTTGATATCAGTTCCCGAAAAAGCCTATTCTTTTTGGCAAGATCCTGCAGCCCGAATGGTAGATGCACAAGCACCAGGGCTATCCGGAATGATCCGGGGACTTGCTGGCATTAATTATTTTAAAGAGGGATGGCAGGGCGACCTTTTACATAAATTGGTACAAATTTACCTGGTTACCGAGGGATACAAGAAAATCGGCCAATTGCCCGAGCAATTACAAAATGAGGTTAAATCTTTAATCGGCTGGTCGCAAAGCCAAGAGGAGTTAAAGAATTCAATAGGTATAAAAGATAAATGGCTTGTGATGTCTAAGCAATCTGAACAGCAGGACAATCTGTTTATCCAAACCCATTGGTTATATGGAGAGAATAGCTTAAGACACGCGCTGGTTCTTAATTTTTATCACAAATCTCAACCAACCGATCTTGGATTAATTCCCGGTACTGCGGTAGACGGTGAAATTGTCTTTTATCCAGGCTCCTATCAATTAAGAGCTATTGTTAAAGAACGAAAAGCAACCTATCCAATTCCAGAACCATCCACTTTTTTACCTTTTCTTTCTATTCAACATCAATTTACCGAGGTTTTAACACAAAGTCCATGGGTGGATAGGGTTCCTGCTTTTGTCGAAAAAGTTGTCCCTCACCAGATCGATAATAAATGGTTTTTAATAGACAGGGAAAATAGTTCTATTGAAATTGACAAAACCTTTACAGGCACCTGGAAATTAATGGCAATCGCAGGAGGGAAACCTATTAACGTGTACGGACTTTATAGTAAAAACAGCTTTTCACCCCTGGTGATTTGGCAAGAGTCAAGATACCTTCAATTATAGAAAATGGAGTTTTTAGATAATTTAATTAAGACATCCTTATTAGGAACAGAAAGACAAAGCTTGGATAAAGCTTTGATTCCCGATGCAATTCTCCCTTATCTTGAAGCAATTGAAGAAAAGAGTCTTGACAAGGAGGACCGATTTTTAAAAAGTGCCGCTCTTTTAATCAACTATTATAACTCGGGGAAAACTCCAGAAAAGGTAAGTTTTAATCTGCCTAAACCGGCGGAGGAAGAAGTTTTGCCCTATTGTAATGAAAGATCTACAAGAGCTCTTCAATCAGTTCTTGATGAGGCACTTTCTGAGTTATTGGAGTATTGGTTGAAGAAATGTATTGAATGCAAGCTGGTAATAACTCCTGAAAACTTAGTTCCAATAATTGAAGAAGGAAAGAGAAACATTAAAATAAGAAATCTGATAAAAGAGGTTATTGGAAAACGTGGAACATGGCTAGCTCAATTCAACGAGGAATGGAAGTTTATTACTATTACCGAGCAGGAAATTTGGGAGACAGGAAAGCCGGAAGAAAGGAAACAACTCTTAATTCAACTAAGAAATACCCATTCTGAACAGGCAAAATCATTATTGTCTTCCTCCTGGAAAGAGGAAAATGCAATCACAAGGGCTGAGTTGTTAAGTATCTTTTCCATTAACTTGTCCAAAGAAGACGAAGATTTTTTATATGAAGCTTTAAAAGACAACAGTCTCAAGGTAAAGTCTATTGCACAAGAATTATTGAGTCAAATTGCGGGCTCGAAATGGATTGAAGAACTATGGGGGATTGGCAGTTCATGGGTAACTTTTAAAGCTTCAAAAAATATCTTACAATTCACAAAGGAAGAAATGGAGGTAGATGTACCTGTTACATTTCCTCCGGAATTAAAGAAAAAGGGACTTCAAGAGTTGAGTAGCAACAAAGAGCTATCGGATCAACAGTATTGGCTTCTGCAATTCGTCACCCTTATTCCACCTTCATTTTTTGAAGAACATTTTAAAGCTCAACCTTCAAAAATCATTACTTTATTTTCCAAGGATAAATTCCTACAGAAAGTGATTCCTGGGTTCATCCTGGCTACAATAAGACATAAAGATCAAAAGTGGGCTAAGGTTCTACTGGAAGAAAAATTGAACAGGAATGAACATGTTAAAATCACCTCATTGGATGAATTATACCACATATTTGATTTGCTAGCTCCTGAGGAGAAAAAATATTTTTATGATAAGAATTTAGAGAAGAAGGACTTCCCTTTCAAGCTTGCATTGATTGATTTTTTAAATGCTTTTCAATTTGATTGGGATTTTCCTTTTACAATAAAGGCACTGAAAGATCTGACTGCTGAATCGCAAGAGGGATTCCTATATAGTTATCCTAAATTGGTGACTCTATCTCAATTTGCTCACACCGGAATCTTAGAGTCAAAAAAAGAGGTTGAGCCTAAAGATGAAACATCAAAGGACAAGTGGAATACTCTTTTTGCGAGGTTTTTTAAAGTTTTAGAGATAAGGAAGGAGATTGATGAAGGATTTCGAGCAAATTAAAAAGAACAATTGTATAAAATATTAAAACTTAAAGATATGCAACAAATACAACGGGCCCATGCGGAGCATCAATTTTCGGAAGAGATTGAAGAGTTAAAAAAAGCAGATCAACCAAAACGCCCTGCAAACTGGCAGCTTTCTCCATGGGCTGTGGTTACATATATTCTCGGAGGAAAACTAAAAAATGGATTTGAAATAAGTCCGAAATATATAGGAAGCAAAAGATTGATTGAAGTAGCAGTAGCAACCTTAACAACTGATAGGGCGCTATTGCTATATGGATTGCCGGGAACAGCAAAATCCTGGGTTTCCGAGCATCTTGCATCTGCAATTTCAGGAACTTCTACTTTATTAATTCAGGGAACTGCTGGAACAGGAGAAGAGGCCATCAGATATGGGTGGAATTATGCAAAACTTCTGGCAGAAGGGCCGTCTGAAAGCGCATTGGTAGTAACTCCAATGATGAGAGCGATGAAAGATGGAAAGATCGCAAGAATCGAAGAACTCACGAGAATATCAGCGGATGTACAAGACACCTTGATTACTATTCTTTCAGAAAAGATGCTCCCTATCCCTGAATTAAATATGGAGATTCAGGCAACTAAAGGATTCAATGTAATTGCTACAGCGAATAACAGGGATAAGGGAGTAAATGAGCTTTCCGGTGCGCTAAAAAGGCGTTTTAATACTGTTATTTTGCCTGTTCCTGAAACCATAGAAGAAGAAATTGATATTGTCCAGAGAAGGGTAGCAAGCCTTGGAAAGGCCCTCGACCTTCCTGCAGAAGCACCCGCTTTAGAAGAAATAAGAAGAATCGTTACCATTTTCAGGGAATTAAGAGCAGGGGTAACAGCCGATGGAAAAACAAAAATAAAATCTCCTAGCAGTACAATGAGTACGGCAGAAGCAATATCAGTTGTTAACAATGGATTAGCCCTTGCCGGTCATTTTGGAGATGGAGTAATGAAAGCGCATGACATGGCAGCAGGTTTAGTTGGAGCAGTTGTAAAAGACCCGGTTCAGGACAAAATTGTTTGGCTGGAATATATGGAAACGGTAATTAAAAACAGGGAAGGCTGGAAGGACATATACAGATCTTGCAGGGAATTACTATGATTTCAGTTTTCGGTATACGACATCATGGGCCAGGTTCTGCAAGAAGTCTAAAGCTTGCTTTAGAGCAACTGCAACCTGATATCGTTCTGGTGGAAGGTCCACCCGAAGGTGAAGAGGTATTGTCCTATGTTTCCTATCTGGATATGAAACCACCGGTAGCTTTACTAGCTTACGTTCCTGACAAGCCTGAAGAAGCTGTTTTTTATCCTTTTGCTGTTTTCTCTCCTGAATGGCAGGCTATTCTTTACTCACATAAGAACCAAATACCTGTGAGGTTCATGGATCTTCCCCTTATGCATAAGTTTGCTTTAGATTTAGGAGAGAAAGAAAAAGAGAAATCAGGACAAATAGAACCATTGGAAGAACCAGGGAATAACCCAATGGACTTTATGGCGCAAGCTGCTGGATATTCCGATGGTGAAGTGTGGTGGGAGCATATGTTTGAGCAGCGAAACAAGCTTGAAAATTCCTTTGAAGCTGTTGCAGAAGTTATGAAAGAGCTCAGGGAAAAATTAAAAAGAAAAGAGACATCCATTACCCTGCTTAGGGAAGCCTTCATGCGGAAGATGATAAGACAAGCAGAAAAGGAAGGGCATCAAAAGATAGCAGTAATCTGCGGAGCCTGGCATGCTCCGGCGTTAACAGACATGCCTACAAAGAAACAAGATGACGAACTACTTAAAAACCTACCAAAAGTCAAAGTAGCCTCCACATGGATTCCGTGGACCAATAATCGTCTTACCTTTTATAGCGGATATGGCGCGGGTGTTAATTCCCCGGGGTGGTACCAGCATCTATGGGAACAACCCGAGGATCTAGGGATAGCCTGGATGGCAAAAGTGGCAAGGGTGTTCAGGAAGAAAAACATGGATACTTCTGTGGCGCACGTGATTGAAGCATTTAGGCTGGCAGAGAGTCTTGCGGCAATCCGAGGACTTGCCAGACCGGGACTGCAGGAATTAAATGAAGCAACACAGTCTGTTATCTGTTTTGGTGATGAAATACAACTAGAGTTAATTTTTAAAGAACTTATCATCGGTACTGATATAGGCAAAGTGCCGGAAGATGCACCTCAGGTTCCGCTACAAAAAGATCTGGAAAGACTTCAGAAAAGATTAAGGCTTGCCCCAAAGCCTTTTGATCAACCTTATACATTGGATTTAAGACAGCCCAATGATTTAGAAAGAAGCAAATTGTTTCACCGGCTTTCCATATTAGGAATCGAATGGGGACACCAGGAGGAGGTATCGGGAAAGGGGACCTTCAAAGAACAATGGATCTTACTTTGGGAACCGGAATTAATGATCAAAGTAATTGAAATGGGCGTGTGGGGCAATACCATTGAGGAAGCTTCCACTAAATATATCAATCATCTCTCCGACCAAACCAATTCAATCAGTGAAGTTTCAAAACTACTTCAGAAAGCTATTCCATCTGATCTCGAAAGGTCAGTTGAAAAGCTAATGCATAGAATAGGCGAACTTTCTTCCGTAAGCAGTGATATCTCGCAATTAATGATGGCTATTCCTCCGCTTGCTTATGTCAGCAGGTATGGAAATGTCAGGAAGACGGATCTTTCTTTGTTGATTTCAATTGTGAAAGGACTGGTTATCAGAGTCAGCATTGGTCTTCCTAACGCTTGTTTTTCGTTAAATGATGAGGCTTCTGAGGAAATGTTTGAAAGAATTTCCGAAGTAAATGGTTCAATAAACCTTATTCAGGAAAACGAACTTATTGAACCATGGCGAAACTCTTTGAAAGAACTTCTGCAAAAACCTCAGATACACGGACTAATTTCAGGAAGAGCATGTAGACTTTTGGCTGATGCAAAGGAAATTGATGTAGATGAGCTTTCGGTTAAATTCAATTACGCTTTATCAACTGCAAATGAACCCTCCTATTCTGCTTCCTGGCTTGAAGGATTTTTAAAAGGAAGTGGAATGATACTGCTACTGGATGAGACGCTCTGGAATATTCTTTACCAATGGATGGGTAACTTGGAGGACGAGGTATTTGTGCAATTACTTCCGTTGCTCAGAAGAAACTTTTCAACCTTCCCTCCTGCCGAAAGAAGAAAACTAGGAGAAAAGGCTAAATCAGGCGGAGGAAGTCTGGTAAAAGCAAAAAAAGCAGACGATTCCAAATTTGATCATGTAAGGGCGGGAAGGTCGTTGGAAGTTATTGGCAAATTAATAGGAATAGAAATTTGAGCTTTAAAATTTAACCACAGAGATCGCAGAGGAAAGGCACGGAGAAACCCAGAGAATTGATTAAGAAAAACTCTTTGCCCCTCATTAGTAAAAAAGAAGATCATGAATGAAGACAATTTAAAACGTTGGCGATTAGTGTTAGGTGGGAATGAGGCAGATGGAACAGGGGTGTCCCTCTCCGGAATTGATGTTAATCTTGATAAGATGTTAACTGCATTGTATGATTCTGAAAGAACTGCCGGCTTAGGAGGATCTTCCCCCAATGTTTCCCGATGGCTGGGTGACATCCGAACCTATTTTCCTACAAGTGTTGTAAAAGTAATGCAACAGGACGCCTTTAAACGGCTTAACCTAACTTCAATGCTTTTAGAACCTGAAATGCTTGCCTCTGTTGAACCTGACGTAAATCTTGTCGCTACTTTAATGACTTTAGGCAAAGTTATTCCTAATAAAACCAAAGACACTGCAAGAGAAGTTGTACGAAAAGTAGTAGATGAACTGATGAAAAAGCTTGCCCAACCTATGCAGCAAGCAATTACAGGAAGCATAAATAAAGCAGCGAAAATCAGAAGACCGAAGCACAACGAGATCGATTGGAATTCAACCATTCAAAAAAACCTCAGGCATTATCAGAAGGAGTATAAAACCATTATCCCTGAAACAAGAATTGGCTTTGGAAGAAAAAGGTCGGCTTTAAAGGATATCATTTTATGTCTGGATCAAAGTGGATCAATGGGGCAATCAGTAGTTTATTCGGGAATATTTGGAGCAGTGATGGCCTCTATCCCTTCTGTAAAAACAAAAATGGTTGTTTTTGATACTGCGGTAGTAGATTTAACTGAAGATCTAAAAGATCCTGTTGATCTTCTTTTTGGAGTGCAACTCGGAGGGGGAACAGATATCCATCTTGCCCTTTCCTACTGCCAACAGATCATTACCAGGCCAACCGACTCAATCATGGTGCTGGTCACCGATCTTTATGAAGGCGGCAATGTTGAGGAAATGAAAAAGAAGTTTATAAACATTGTTGAAAGTGGCGTTCAGCTAATAGTTTTATTATCCCTTAATGACAATGGTACACCTGGATATGATCATGCGAATGCCTCTTTCCTTGCTGCTCTGGGCGTTCCTGTTTTTGCTTGTACTCCTGATCTTTTTCCTGATTTAATGGCTAATGCAATTCAAAAACAAGACATTTCTCAATGGGCAGGCAAAAATGATATCTCTGTGGCTAGAGGAGTTTAATACAATTATAGAATTAGGAAATGGATCTTAACCATAATTATACTCCTTTGCTATCTTATTTTTTCCTTTATATGCTAAATGGGGGTATAAAAACCATTACGTTTATAAAAGAAAATTATAGGAGCAGAATTGGTGGCACTGCTACAATCGTGCCCTTTACTTGCTAAAAGTTCGGCAACAGCTTCTACCCTTCAAAGTTTTGGATAAGCCACGATCTTCAATTTAAAAAGGAATAGTATTGTCCGATCCAAATATTTTTAAGGCAAGCCTAACTCCAAGAATAAGCTTTTTTGATTCATTACACAAAATCGTAGGGAGAAGGCCCGAGCGGGGCCTTCCCCCCTTCAACACTGCCCTTATTTCCCTTTTTTGGGAAAGTCGGGATGCTTCATTATTTCTTCAATTTGTTCTGTATGCCGTGTGGTATGGGCTGCAATAAGGAGAACCGTCTGGTAGGCGTCTGCTTTCCCGAATGGAAAATCATAGTAATGGTTGCGTAAGTCATCGGATGTTGTTTGGATATATTTGATGTGATTGTCTCTTTTACTTTTAAATTCCTGAACAACTCCCTCAAATGAGCCAAATTTGCCGGCAGGCTGTAACGCTTCATTTGTCTTTCTTTTTGTACTTCGGTCCGCGATGAGTTTAACAAACGCTTCATCACTCATTTTTACTTCACTTCGCTTTGAAGGATCGGCTGGTTCTTTAAGCGCCATTTCTGTTAAGCCAAATAAGTTACTTTCCGAAATAGCAAGGTGTTCAACACATTCTGCTACTGACCAGGACGAAGTGTCCGCTTTAAAATTTAGCTGCTCCTCAGTTAATCCACTTATCTTTTTAAGAAGATCTTGTCGGGTTTGCTGCATAAGATCTATGGCATACTTCCGCTCTGCGCGGGTTAAACTGCCAGCACTGATGAAACTCATGGTGACGATAGCTATCGCAGCGATGAATAGGTTTTTCAAGTTCATATGTATTTTCGTTTAAATTATATTAGGTAATGCCGCTTTGTTGTTATAATCGTTTTTATTTTTATCAAAAGTAAGGTCTTAATTCTATTCGAACCGGGGGTTAAATAGACTTTATCATGGGGCGATTTGGACAAAATTACTACCTTAAAGCCCCTCGCTGGTCTTAACGTCTCTCTAAGACGTAAAAACTATTTTGGTGCAATGTGTCCTGTTGGGAGTTAGTCCATCATGGATGAATCAAATTAATATAACATTGATCTGAAATACGTGTCTCAGTCAAACATATCCCATCAATTTGTCGCAAAGCACCCTCACATTGTCGCAATTGAGGTCGGGATGAAAAACGAAGATGCGTTACCTTTGAAAGTAATAAATCAGGTATCCATTTAAGGTAGCGCAACTTAGGTTTTACATCAAATGAAAACAATTATATATGACATCAATTACAGTTGAAATAGCAGTAAATGCTACCCCTGAAAAAGTTTGGAAAGCATGGACAACACCGGAAGATGTAATGCAATGGAATAATCCTTCCAGCGATTGGCACTCACCGGTAGTAGAAATTGACCTGAGAGAACAAGGTGAGTTTTTGTTTCGCATGGGAGCAAAAGATGGCAGTGACGGCTTCGATCATACCGGCGTATACAATAAGATAGTAACACATCAACTGATAGAGTATACTACAAAGGAGGGTAGAAAATCTAGAATTGTCTTCACACCCAATGGGAACGGCACCAAGGTAAGCGAGACATTTGAGCCCGACACATCCATTTCTTTTGATATGCAAAGAGACTTTGTACGGGCAATATTAGAGAACTTTAAAAAGCACACTGAAGGTAAATAAACTTAGTTTAAACAAAATAAGATGAGAAAAGTAATTGCAGGAATAAACATGACAATTGATGGGTTTTGTGACCATACGGCAGCAAATGCAGATGATGAAATACATCAACATTACAATAACCTTTTAAAAAGCGCAGATACCATGATATGGGGAAGAATAACATACCAGCTTATGGAAAGTTATTGGCCCACTGTAGTGAAAAATCCTACGGGTAACAAATCAGAGGATGAATTTGCAGTGTTAGCAGACAACATTTCCAAAATTGTTTTCTCCCGTACGCTAAAAAGTGTTGAATGGAAAAATACAAAGTTGGCGAAAGGAAGCATTAAAGAAGAAATAGTAGCGCTAAAGCAACAGGCAGGAAGAGACATTTTAGTTGGCAGCCCAAGTTTAATTGTAGCATTAACGAATCTGCATTTAATTGATGAATACCAGCTCTGTGTGCACCCGGTGATAGGAGGAAAGGGTTTGCAATTATTCAAAAACATAAACGACAGAATTGATCTTAAACTGTTAAGGACGAAAACCTTTGGTGGTGGCGCAGTAACTCTTTACTATGAACCGACAAAAAAATAACAGCTAGCATGAAATACCCCGAATACAGCAAGCTTCCGGGGCAGCTTTGAGAGTTTGAAAAAAGGTATTTTAAAAAGATTCGGGGCTATAATAGAAGTTCTTTGTTTAAATTGAAAATCTTGGTTTCTTGTTTAAAATGGATTTTGCTTTATTTCCCGTCTCTTTTTTCCCTAGGTAGAAGGCTATGGTGAGAGTCAAAAGGCTTAGGTGCAGAAACAATTAACGACAGCCCAAAGGATTAATGCTATACACAGATGCAAAAAGTATCCATTATACCAGCTGAAAGCTGACCGCTAAAAGCTAAAAACTACCTCAGTGTAAACTTCGGCAAATACATTATTTTTCCCCCTTGTTTTGCCGATTCATGTGCCAAAATTCCAACACAGGTTATGTTTGCGGATTGTGAGGCGTTTGGATAAGGCTGTCTGGTTTCCACAAGTGCGGAGAGAAACTCATGCACAAGATGCGGATGCGAGCCGCCATGTCCTGCACCTTGGGTAAAAGAAAGATGCTGGTGTTCATCGTCATCATATACGCCTTTTGTTGTAAAATGCCGGATTGGCTCGGGAAGTAATTTTGCATAATCCGGGGATTCTACTTCCTCTGGTATTTCAGGTTCAGGACGCTTTGCTGTATGCACAACCAAAGGACGTCCTTCAATTAACGGCCATTCTACCGATTTTTTCGACCCATATACTTCAAAGCTTTCCCTGTATTGACGTGCGACATCAAATAGTGAACGGTAAACATGGGCACTTACATCGGAGTCCTTTAGCTTAATGTGTGTAGTCTCAACTGCGTAGGGGGAATTGTAATGCTTTTGTAAGTCTTCCCTTATCGTACCCGAACCAAAACAGGAAACATATTCTGCTTCTCCACGCATCAGTCCCAGTACAGGCCCGACGCAATGTGTGGCATAATACATGGGAGGCAATCCCGGCCAATAATTAGGCCATCCATCCATATCTTGTTGATGACTTGCCTTTAAAAACTGCACTTTGCCCAGTTCTCCTTTGTCATACAATTCCTTCATAAAAAGAAATTCTCTGGCATAAACAACAGTCTCCATCATCATGTAGGTGAGGCCTTTTTCTTTTGTTAGCCTTACGATTTCTTCACATTCTTCCACTGTGGTTGCCATAGGAACGGTACAAGCTACATGTTTACCAGCCTTCAGCGCTTTTATCGTCTGAATTCCGTGATCTGGAATGGGAGTATTAATATGAACGGCATCAATCTCAGGATCATTTAAAAGCTCATCGTAATCTGTATATCTTTTTTCAATATCAAAAGTATCGCCTATTTCATCCAGCTTAACTTGTGTTCGCTGGCAAATAGCGACGAGATTGGCACCTGGATGTTTTTTGTAAATAGGAATAAATTCTGCACCAAAACCAAGGCCTATAATAGCAACGTTAATTTTTCTATTACTCATGATTTAATCGTTTAGTAATTTTTTTAGAAAAGCAATTCCTTCGGAGGCAAAGGCATCCTGGCTGGATGCCAGGTTTTTCCAAATGCAAACTGCCCCTGCCAGTTCTTTTATCTCCGGTGTGAAACTTTCTATTGAAACAGCCCCGTTATAGTTGATTTTTTTTAATCCTTTTTTAAAAGAATCCCACGGAGTTTGTCCGGTACCGGGCGTACCTCTATGATTTTCCGATACCTGCACATGAATTAATTTGTCGGCAACAAGTGTAATTGCTTTTTCAAGGTTGGTTTCTTCAATTGCCATGTGGAAACCATCCAACACAACTTTAGCAGCCGGATGATTCACATCTTTAATCAAACGCATTACGTCCTCAGCCGTATTGATCAAATCTGACTCAAATCTGTTTAGGGGCTCAAGCGCAATCTCAAGCCCATATTTCTGTGCAGTCTGGCAAACTTTATAAATGTTTGTAACTGCCCTGTTCCATTCAATTTTACGCTGTTCGTTCGAAACCATCCTGGCCTTTCCAACAGCGGAATACATAGGACCGGCAAGAAACTTTGCATCCCAGGTGTTACAAAGCTCAAAGCAATCCTCTATATACTTAAAACATGTTTCGTGTACTGCTGTATCATCATGGGTTAAGTCACGACTGGGTCCAAAAGCGCCACACACAATTGCTTCCAGTCCGTTTTGCTGTAATGCTTCTTTTACTTTTTTCCCATCAATCAATTCCGGGTATTCCACAGGAATTTCCACAACATCGTAACCAAGAGATTTTATTTTAGGAAAAAGGGCTATCGTATCCGTTGTGAAAGGTGAAGTCCATAGCCATGTACTTACCCCAAATGTTACCTTTAAATTCGTCATAGCATTTGTATTGGTTTTACAGTGCTTTTAGTTTGCAGTATTTACTTTAACTACTTTCATCGTTCCGTTCATAATTGACCAATGGCCGGGAAAGGTACAGACAAAAGGATAATCACCCGGCTGAGAGGGCGCTGTAAACTCCAGTGTCACTTCTTTCTGTGGATTAACTAACGGAGTATTGAAAAGCACTTCGGAAATATCCGGGACATACTGCATTTCCGCACCTCTAGGATTTGCAGCAAGTTTATCCGCTGCCTTGCCCACTGTCTGCAACATATTGGGTTTTACGATCACAAGATTGTGCTGCATGAAATCGGGATTGGTAAAAATAATCTTTACCGGTTTTCCTGCTTCTACGGTGAAGTTTTTTAAATCAAACTTCATTTCATTTTTAATGACACTGATTTTAATGATGTTTGCCTTTGTCGTTGAAGCAGTCGCTTCGGCCTTTAATGAAGATTTTTTCAAATAATTCTTCACAAACAATTCCGCTATAGAAGTCTCTTTAAAAAAATTCTGATTTGAAGAACCGTACGCTTTTTCTACCTCGTACTTCCAGTTTCCCGAAAGCGGCATCTTTTCATTTCCAAATTGAATAAACATCTTTTCCTTATTCCCATACACACCTCCTCCTGCTCCGTTGTCTTCAACCCTTATAGCGATCAGATTATTCCCGGCTTTAAGTGTTCCGGAAGCAATATTGTATACCCTGTTTTTATCATAAGCGTTTTCCACTCCGCCTACCTTCACTCCATTGATGTAGGTCACATCAGAATCATCGATAGGGCCGAGAGAAATTGTAGCTTTTTTGTTGGCGTCTCCTTTTGAAATGTTAATTGTTTTGCGGAACCAAACTACTCCATCCATATTTAAACCTGCTTGTTCTATATATGTTGGCAAGCTCATTTCTTTCCATGCTGCATCATTCATTTCCTGTTTTTCTCTACTTGATTCAATTTGCGCATCTTTTTTATAACCTGGATTAGCTGCCAAAAATGCCGTAATAAAACCCTCACGGTGATGCGTTGAAGCAGCATACACGGCTGTGGAGAGCCAGTTGTCTGCTTTTACTGCTTCATCCTCACTTAAATTGAAAAGAGTTTTACCGATATCGTTTGAAGGAGTCATTTTGGCTAGAGAAAGAATCGCTGCTAAACGAGTATTTGGATCAGGATCATCCATCACCTTAGCGTTTATTATTTCCTGATTTGCTCCCGGCACTTGCGACAAAATTTGTATGCTTGCTTTCCTGACTGCCGGCGATTTATGTTTTAATGCCTCCGTTACTACCTTCAGCGCTTCATCATTTTTATTGATAATATTTAATCCATCGATGGTCCATAGCGCATGAGTAGCTGCATAATTATTCCCTAAGGATTCTGATCTCACCAACCCATACAAATCTTCCAGCACTTCAGTATTACCTGATTCTACCAATAGTCTTTGAGCGGTCATTCTCCAGAAATGATTGTCATTCTTTAAAGCTTCAACTAGTCCATCTGGGTCATCTTTGCGAAGTTCAATTGCTTTATATGGTTTAGCTTCCTTATAGACTATCCGCCATACACGTCCATGTATTTTGTCGCGTAAGGGGTTTTCATAAGCATTTCCCTTGCCGTTTTTTGCAGCAAAACCGCCTCTTTCAGGAGTAGGTGTAGGGTTGTGTTGAATAATAAAATTATACCAGTCCAAAACCCAAACCGCCCCATCAGGTCCAACCTTAGCATCAACGGGCGATACCCATTCATCTGCACCGGCAAATAAATTCCAGCCGTCTTTTTCTTTAAATCCTGCGCCATCTTTTTCAATTTTTGCCATGTGAACAAGATGGCCTGTAGGTTCACATATCAAAGCGACATTATTCCAATAGCTTTCGGGATAATTTCTGGCATTATAAAAATTATGACCAGAAGCAGCAGTAAATCCTCCAAATACATCCACCTGTCTTACCTTATCCGTAATCGGATGCATGGCATAGTGCCCATCTATTTTAAGACTTCCTACGGAAATGCCCTCTACTCCTTTTGTAATTGTATTAGGGATGCCCATATATACACTGTGTGTATTATTGGCCGTGGAAGCAAATACATCATTGTTTTCATTAAAGCCTAAACCCCAGGTGTTATTACTGGTGCTGGTTACAAACTCAAATGTGGATACGTCAGGTTTGAAGCGATAAAGCCCTTGGGCAAACTCATGATTTTCTCCTGCAATACTTCCTTTAAAACCGGAATACCCTACAGAACCCCATATATGATTGTCGAAACCATATTTTAAATTAGATGGGCCGGCGTGGGTATCAAATGTGCCCCATCCATCCATAATTATTTTTCTGACATCTGCTTTATCATCTCCATCGGTATCTTTTAAAAACAAGAAATGAGGGGCTTGCGATACGATAATACCTCCATTGACAAAAACAAGACTTGTCGGGATATTTAGCTTCTCCGCAAATACGGTGAATTTATCTGCTTTACCATCGCCATCTGTATCTTCACAGATTTTTATACGATCATCGCCAACACCTTCTTCGTCACGAACGGAATTTGGATAATCGACGGTTTCTATCACCCAAAGTCTGCCCTTTTCATCCCAATCCATTGCAATAGGATTAATAATGTCGGGCTCCGAAGCAAATAGTTCAAGATTAAATTGAGCCGGTACCTGAATCAACTTTTTCGATTCTTCCGCCGACAAAGGCTCCTGATATTTAGGTGCAGGATTACGTTTTTCATAATTAGGAATGTTATCAACTTCTTTATATACAATCAATGGTATTTCTTTTTTATAATCTTCCCACTGCTTTTTTACATGATCACCAACTGCCCATACTATTCCCTGTTTCATTAATTGATGAAACCCCGGGTTACCCCATGTTCTCTCATCATGGCCATAGGCAGTATAAAATACACGGCCTTTTCCTTCTTCTTTCACCCACGTCCACGGTTCTCTTTTGGCACCTTGAACTCTCTCCATCAACACGGTTCGGTCGTCGCTTAAGCTTTGATGAACATAAGTTTCATCCCAGGTTGAAAATTCTTTTAATGATTGCATTGCCGGATGCTCTTTTTTAACAATTTCGGCTGTGAAAGTATCCGTTTCATGTGCTTTAAATTGTCCTCCAACCAGCTTCACATATGCCTGAGAATTCCGAAAGCAAAAACTAGCAGAATGTATAGGAATAAATCCCTTGCCTTCTTTTACAAAATCTATTAAGGCTTTCTCCTGGTCCTTGGTTATAGAGTCATAATTGGCATACACAATCAAGCCATCATACCAGGAAAGTGTCTCCTTATTTAAGTCTTTAGGATCGTCCGTATAGGTAAAATTTATTCCTTCCCTGGACAGCGCTGACGCCAGAATTGGCATATATACAGCAGAATTATGATGGTCACTTTCATGCCCAAGAAACAAAATTTCTATCTTCCTGGGACCCGAACTGTTTTTCTTAGATGGCTTGTCACAAGAAGAGAATATTGTCACAAAAAAAGCACAAATACAAAGGGTTAATATTCGCATGATTTTTACTTTCCGTTTTGAGATATGAAATTCAACTAAAAATTTTGGAAAGGTTTACTGAATTTTATCAGGATATGACTGTTTTTTAACAAAAATTTAGATAATTTGAATTATTTTAAGGTAAATAAATACCATCTGCATAAATTGTATTATGAAATGAACATGAGCAAAAGACTCACCCAAAAGAGGATGAATATCATGTGAATTCCATGTGGCAACTAAAAAACAAATTATATTCACATGAAGGCTCCCCTACAGAAGTCACCTATTTCTTCAGATTTCACTTTTGAAATAAAGTATTTGAAGGAAGCTAACTTTGACCCGAACTGGCATTTCCATTCCGAATATCAGATTTTTACTGTACTCAAAGGAACAGGCACCCGATTTATTGGCGACTATGTCAGTCCTTTTAAAGCCGGGGACCTGGTTTTTACAGGACCTGATCTCCCTCATCTCTGGAGAAGCGACCCTGAATACTTTCAAGGCGATAAGGAGCTATGGACAGAAGGAATAGTCATTTATTTTCAGGAAAATTTCCTCGGCGATGAGTTTTTGCAGAAAAAGGAGATGTTTAAAATAAAGCAACTTTTTATAAAAGCCAAGCTGGGAATTGAAATATTGGGGAAAACATCAATTGAGGCAAGGCAGCTCATGCATAACTTACTTAAAATGGAAGATTTTGAGGGTATACTTTCGCTTCTTAAACTTCTTAATTTGCTTGCCAACACTTCCGAATATAATTTATTGAGCAGTGCAGGCTATTCTAATTCCCTGAAGCCCTCAGACACCGAACGGATGAATAAAGTACATGAATATGTGATGAAAAATTTCCGTGAAAAGATCAGCCTTGAAGAGGCGGCTGCAATCGCAAGCATGACGCCTCCTGCATTCAGTCGTTATTTTAAAGTTCACGCAAATAAGACATTTTTAGATTTTATAACTGAAATAAGGATAGGTTATTCCTGTAAACTGCTTATTGACAAAAATTGGAATGTGTCCCAAGTATGTCATGAAAGTGGATTTCAAACCCTCTCCAATTTTAACCGACAATTTAAAGCCGTTACACACTACAGTCCTTTGGAGTATCGGCGGAAGTTTAATGAAACTTTTGTCGGGGAGTAACTTTACCAATATTTCCTTTATGGCTGCTATGGAATGAAACATTGAAAAAAACATAATAAACGCCGGTGCAAGGGCTTTGACGCTTGAACCTATGGAGGGTTTACAAAAAAAGGGCGCCATTCAGCGCCCTTTTTATTTATGTTGCTGACAAAAGTTATTCTTTATAGATTTTTTGAACTTTAGTTGTGCCTTTATTGGTGATTTTTATAAGGTATGCACCTGGTGCCAATCTATCAAGATTTATTTCCTGTGCACCTTTGTTGAGATTAAGCTTCAATACTTGATTTCCTGACAGATCCATTACCTGGATCAGCGAATTTTCCTCAAAGTTATTGATAAGGTTAAGTTTGCCTTTAACAGGATTAGGATATAGAGCAACTTCAGAAACAGGCTCTATTGTAATCTCTGCAGGAGCAATTCTTGCTGACAGATTATTAGAAACGTTTAAACGGTTAATGTTAAATCCTCCGGTAGAAGTTGCAATACCAATTGCATATTGACCGGCAGGAAGACTAACATTGTGAGACACGGATGTCCAGTTTTGCCAGCCGCCGGTATTTGGGATACTAACGGTGCCAAGATTGGTAGCTCCTGCATCTTTCTCTAATCTTAGAGAAGTACCGCTGTTTGGAGTAGCCACCCTGTAAGACACTTTATATGTACCTGTTGCCGGAATATTTACATTGTATGCCATCCAATCCCCTGCTTCAATCCAACCTACATTCAAGCCACCTTCAGAACATCCTTCTGTCTGAACTCCGGACATGGCAATCCAGTTTTCGGCTTCAATTGTACTTGAGAAACTAATAGAATTTTGAGCTACACGCATTGATGAAGCCCTGTCATTCCATCCAGCGCCTACCAGGCATGAGTTATCGCCGGTTAGCACGAGTGTTGCGCCTGTGTAGTTATCATGTTCATACAATGTCACCTTGTATCCAGAGTTTACGCGAATAGACGAGATCCAGTCATTGTTAATACCCCTTGAAATCATTGCAGAAAGATTGTAGTCTCCTACAGGAAGTCCAGCTGATGCACCACCATAATTACAATCCTGGTATGCGGTAGCCACACCAGTTGGGTTAATAATTCCCGCGAAGCCACCAATAGTGACAGTAGCTCTTATAGGAGACCCGGCATTGATGGTAGCAGATTGATCAAATACGTCATCATAGGAAAACGCGTAGGTTTTTGAGTTATAGCTGATATCGGATTGATGCCAGAATTTAGCATACCAGTTGTATGGGAACGTGTTGTAATAGTTAGAAGGACTTCCAAAGTTTTGCATTGCGCCAACAGGTAAATTTAAATCAAGCGCATGTCTATTGATAGCGGCAGCTACCTGTGCCTGCACTACTTTATCCCATTGACCTCCGGTAGCTAATGCTCCCTTAGCTTCCAGCGCATCTTGTGTTGTGGGTTTCCATGGTATTAAACCAACCGCACCGTCACCATCTCTTACAAATCTCATTTGACCTCCGTTGACTCTTCCTCTCCACACACCTGCATCTCCTGAATTGAACACGAGATCACCGCTGCTATACTTTGACCAGATCTGATCAATATACCCGCCGAAGTAGTTAGCCTGTGATCCGCCTTCTCTGAAGGCAGGAGTTTTTGAAGGGAAATGAATAATTCCTTTAGCAGCATCATACAAGGCGTTAAAAGGAGCCGGCGCTTGTGACTGCCACTGAGAAAGGATTTGTGCATGGGTTTTTAATTCACCCGCTTTTTGGTAGAAGTTGTTGCCTCCCCAAACTTCAAGTCCCATTGGGTATTGATAAGTATCCACACGTGTAGTGTTTACCCAAAGACCATTAGGTGCATTTGTCAATTCAATATTTTCGAATCTGATGCCTTGGTTAGGATCATTGGGATTGTTCAAATCTGGGGCGGCATATCCTTTGGGAGATCCGTTTGCACCGAAGAAATAAAGATATAATTGTTGGTTGAACGAAATGAGGATCCTGGTTCCGGCAATGCCTGGTACATTTATCACTTTATTAGGAATCTCGCTTAAACGAGTAAAGCAATTAGCGTATCTTCCATTTCCGCCGGGCCCCATATTACCATTTGGAGTTGGGCCAGGGACCGTATTATCCGAAACGTTCATCGGTTTTATTTGACCGGTTTTAAGATCCATCCATACGTGGTATCCGGCAGGTTGTTCACCCACAAGCGCTACGAAGATATTAGCATCTGCAATCGCCGGGTTTGAACGATTAACGATGGTAAATGGAACCACAGGTTGGCTCATGGCCACTGTTGACATGAGCATGAGGACTATAAATGCAAGTCCCTTGCTTTTCTTTAAAGTTTTAAATATTTGTGAGTAAATAAGAGTTATCATATGTTTTGTTTTTAGTTGTTAAACTTTTTTAACTTAAAGTGTAAATCAGAAAGCTTAATAGAATTATTTAAATCCTGATTCATTTTTGGAAATATTATTCTGACTTTCAGAACAATTCTTAGTTTGCGGTCCAGGCTTACAAAGAATCCATCGTTCGGATTCCTTGTCATAAAGGGGTGATTTATTTTTAACGTTCATAAAAAGGGTTAATTGATTTTTAATAAGTAGTTTATGATTTATACCGCCTCTGTTTAGCTGCAGCAATTATTCGTATTGCGCAATGTTTAAAAGGCAAATGGTAAGCAATGCTGATGGCAGAGAAGCTTTCAGTGTCAATGTCTGAAGTATTCGTTAAGTATAAACCAAAAAGCTTTTTTATACTTAAGTCTTCCTGAGAAGGAATCATTATATTTTTGATACAAGTTTGTCATAAGGGCGTAAGTTTTGGGTTAATAATGAAAGAATGAACTTCGTCATTCTATTGTCAAATCCAAAACAAAAAGATACAGTCCGCCTACTTCGTCAACACTTTTTTAGTACTTCATTTTTTAAAATTCCTAAGAAGAACAGGGTAATATTGAGGAAAGATTAACAAGAAATCTAAAAGCTTAAAAAATTATCAAAGCCTTTTTTTCTTATTAAGATAGAAAAATCAAGAAAAGCGTCAGATAAAGTATCGCTAAATTACAAACAAGGCGTTTTGTAACAAAATTTTTTAAGCCGATGTCTGTGTCTTAACTGATAGTTTTTTTCAATGCATTCAGTATGTACCCACTGTCAGGATTACAATCAATTGCACTTATCATTAAAAAATAAATTGATATATGGAACTCGAGCGATTGAATTTATTTCAGCATCTTTTTTGTCCTGAATTGTGATATGTGTATTTTATGTGATGGTCATGATATTGTTCACCATGTCACTGCTGTCATCTTTTTGTCTGATTGGGATGGCTGGAATTAAGGGATTTTAAGATTAGGTTGGAAGGATTTCTCGCAAAGGAAAGTTTTTCTTGTTCCGCCCAACAAGTTCCCCTTTGGGGATGACAGTAGCGGCGTGGTCGGCTGCAATTTTTTGGAATTGGGAAACAACCATGTTCAATAATCCAAGGTTTAATATTTTGGGTCTACTTTTACACCATGATTTCGGATCGTTCACTTAAATATTCCCAGCCTGTTTATAAAAAGGATCAGCCTGATGATACCTTTAAATTTCTGCCTTTGCCTGAACCAACCGGAGCGTATCCATTTCATCTGGCCCTTAAGGACGTAATACCGGAAGTGAATAACAGTAAAATGGTCTTCCATATGGTGGGTGATACGGGGAGCCTTCGGAATACTTCTTTTCAAAAACTGGTGGTACGGGAAATGATCGGACAGTTCGAAGACAAATCAATAGCAGACAAGCCCCAGTTCCTTTACCATCTAGGGGATGTAGTGTATAACCACGGAGAGGAATCACGTTATTACGACCAGTTCTTTTCCAGCTACCAGTATTATCCTAGGCCGATTTTTGCCATTGCTGGCAATCACGACAGCGATGTAAATCCTGATGTATCCCCTTACAATAGTCTTGCTGCTTTCATGAGAGTATTTTGTGATACTACCTCCCGACCGATTCCTTTTGGCAGAGGAGTTTCTGTTAAAAGCATGACCCAGCCCAACGTATACTGGACCCTGGAGTGCCCGCTTGCGAACATAATCGGATTGCATAGCAACGTCCCGAAATTCGGTATAGTGACTCCGGAGCAGCAAGGATGGTTTAAGGAAGAACTTAAACGCGCCGACAAGGAACGACCCGGCAAAGCATTAGTCGTCTGTATTCATCATGCGCCTTATTCGGCAGACATCAATCATGGTTCCAGTGAGCCAATGATCGCTTTTTTGGAAGCGGCTTTTGAAGAAACAGGCATAAGGCCCGACATTGTTTTTAGCGGACATGTGCACAATTACCAAAGGTTTCATAAGCAGTATCCCGATGGAAAGGTAGTTACATTTATCGTTGCCGGTGCGGGCGGCTATGATGAACTGCATCCTGTAGCTTACAGAGATGATGATCGTTTTACCGGTGAGGACCCGGCTTTTAATGGAGTTCAATTGATAAATTATTGTGATGATAAGCATGGTTTCCTGAGGATCACCATTGACAAAGCAAATAAAGGACTAACGTTAACAGGAGACTATTTTGCCCTCCCCCATGTGAGGAAGGAAAGCCCGGAAGCAAAAGCAGTATTGAAGGACCATTTTACATTGGAGGTTCGGTGAGGTTATTCTTTAAGGCGAAGTACCAATCGGGAAAATATGGAACCAACTAAGATTCCGCATTATCACCGCCGGCGAGGCAATGCCGTTTAGTTCAGATTTTTAAACTTTAACTTATAGCATAATCTTTACTTGCACTTCATTTTTTTGCTCAGGCCGCAGGGCCCCGTGACCCCCAACGCTGATGTTGCCTAACCCGCACAAACCCAAACTGACCCAAAGGTTAGCCAAAGACAGCTTTTATGATCACTGCTAACATTGCAAAAAACAAATAAAGAGCAGTGTTATTAATTGTATTCTCATTCTCCTTCCAATATAATTAAGCGGTAGTTGAAAGTTACTGTAAACTGGGCAATTGCACTCGGTCCTACCGCAACTGTTTGAATGCTTCACTCTTTCAGCAGTTTAAATTTGTGCGAATCTTTATCATCGTTAACTTTAACTATATAAACCCCTGCTGGCAGTTGTTTTATAGTAACTTCATATTTATTTTCTATAAAGGAAGATTTAGCTAACACCTCTTCCCCTAAAAGATTAAATACCTTAATCGCGTTAATTTTCTTGTTACACTTTACAATAAAAAAATCCTTGGCAGGATTCGGATATAAAACGGCAACCACCTCTTTTCTATTTTCTATTGAAGTTAATACAGTATCGGTAGTTGCAGTGTCAGGATCTGTAACTATCGAGTCAGTGTCTAAATTTAATGTTGCAATAAAAATATCGCCAATGCCTTTTGACTGAAAAGATTTATTTCTAAAGTTCGTTTCATAAAAGAAATAGCCTGTAATTGTCATCGAATTATTAGATAAAACCATATCACCTACCTCATCGGTATTTGCTCCACCTAATTTTTCCCAGCGCTGCAAAGCGCCATCAAGGGAAAACGAGGTGATTAAAATATCAAGAGAGCCAGAGCTATTAATAGTTAAACTGTCTATTTCGATGTTATCGCTTATAATCGAACTTACCAAAATCGAACCCTCATTACTTACTCCAATTTTCTTACCGCTATCTCTTTGTGGGCCCCCAAAAGCTTTTGTCCAAATCAATTTTCCATCTTTACTTACTTTTCCTATTATAATATCCGAATTTCCTTTAGAGATTATTTCTCTTCCTCCAATGTTTATTGTATCTAAAAAATCCCCTGTAAAGTAAACATCTTCAGAAATCAAGGCTAGATCATTTATATCAAAACCCTCTAACTGAAAACTGGTTATTTCTAACTCATTCCCATCTAAATCAAACTTTACTAAAAAAGAAGTATCACTAGAGCCCAGACCAAGGGGAAAGGCTGTTCCGGCAATGACACAAGTAGAGTCCCTACATTCTATAGCAGTACCAGAGGTTATATTTCCTTCCTTAAGAGGTTTTGCCCATATCAAATTTCCATCCGGATTATACTTCGCCAAAAACATTTGAGGAGAATTTCGGTTTGGAAGAATAAAATCATCAAATATTCCAATTCGTTGATATAGTCCTGTAATATAAATATTTCCATACTTATCAGCAGTTATTGACTTACTGTTATCCTGAGAGGTGCCTCCAGCTTTTTTTACCCATATCACCTCTCCTTCTTTAGAATATTTTGCAAGGAAAATGTCCTGACGTCCCGATGAAGTCACTTCAAATTCTCCAAATGTTGCTGTTCCGGAAAATACTCCCGTTATATATAAATGATCGTTAGAAACGACTATTGCTGAGCTATGTTCATCAGAATTAGAACCGGTAGTAGAGCTGCCTGCATTTTTAACCCAAATGAGATCTCCTGTTTTATCATATTGGGCTAAAAAAATATCCGATTCCCCATATGAGATAAGTCTTGTTGATTCAAAATATGCAGTATCTTGAAATCTTCCTGTAACATATACAGAACCGGCAGAATCTGTTGCTATCCCATACCCTGTATCAGACATTTGACCTCCGGCAGTAGCAACCCAAGAGTTGATAGCTTGAGCAAAAACTTCTTGACAAACGAGAGTTAGTAAAATGAATAAAAGCAGGCATTTACAATTCAACAAGTTGTTTTTAATAAAATTCATGAAACAAAATTAGCTTATTTTCGGAAAATACCATTTACAATCCAGATTGACTTACGCAAAAGGAAAATCAATTCCGTCCCCGCAGAGATCCTGCTAAGGGACTCCTATGTTTAAATTAATTATTAAAGGTCAAAAATGAAGGTCGACAAATGAAGTTATCAATAGATTTATAATATAAAGTAGAAAGAGTGAGAGTGACAAGGGACTAAGTAGCTATAAGTATACTGGCGCAGAGAAATTACCTCACTCTTTTTTCTCTTGGAGTTTGAACAGAATGTAAGAAGTACGGTGTAGCTGTATATTCAGAATATCCAAACAGGAGACAAAACGAAGGGAGATTTTACTTTTTATTTATTTGAACCTTTAACTATCAACAATGGGAAAAATTGTAAAACAAGTGGTTGGTATAGACGTGGCACAAAAAGAAATTGTGGTTTCTATGGGAAGGATGTTTGAAGACTGGGCGATTCAACTTCATGCTCATAAAGCTTTCGCCAACAACAAAAAGGGATTTGAAGCCATGCTATTATGGGTAAAAAAGCATTGTCAGGAAACTCTTCCAATAAGTTTTGCTATGGAGGCTACTGGGGTATATCATCAAAGTTTGGCTTATTTTCTAGATGAAAAGAATTACCCTACCAGCGTTTTACTACCCAATAAAATCAGCAACTATATCCGAACACTTGATGTAAAAACTATTACTGATAAAAGTTGTTCAGAGGCAATTGCAAGGTTTGGATTAGAGAGAAAGTTAGAAGTTTGGAAAAAGCCAAAGGACATCTATAGGAATATAAAACATGTAACACGGGAAAGGGATCAGATTATAGAAGAGCGCACTATGGCTAAAAATCAATTACATGCAGAGGAAACCGAAGCCTATCCAAACAAAAGAAGTGTAGCAAGAATAAAGGAGCGAATAAAATTGCTTAATAAACAGGAAAAAGAAATAAAGGGAGACATTGCCTTATTAGTAGCAAAAGATCCTGAAGTAAAAAAAATCGTCAACAGAATAAGCTCCTTACCTGGAATTGCTTTATTAACAGCTGCAATTATTTTAGCTGAAACAAACGGTTTTGAATTGATACGTAATAAGCGCCAGTTAGCAAGCTATGCCGGGTTTGATATAAAAGAAAAACAATCAGGCACTTCTATAAAAGGCAAATCAAGAATATCAAAAAAAGGCAACAAGCATTTACGGAAGGCAATGCATTTACCAGCTCTTTCGGCAATAAGACATGATGAAAGATTTAAAGCCGTATTCGTAAGACTGGTATCACGACATGGAGTAAAAATGAAAGCTGCGGTAGCAGTACAAAGAAAATTATTAGAAATGACCTATACCCTTTATAAAACTGGAACCACTTATGAAAAAGATTACTTTGAAAAGAGTATAAAGGAAGATAAACAAAAAGAGGTGGCATAGAAAACGGAAAAGCGATCAAAGACCGCTTCTCTTAACAGGCTGGCATAAAGCCGCCTTAAAATCAAATTTATAAAAATATTACCAAAATCTATTGATAATTAACACAGAATCTCCTATGATTGTGCTTTCTGCAATGCCGGCCGGACTGCCAATCTCTGTTACTTTTCCTACAACAGTTTCAGAAGAATCAACCGGGTTTTCAGTATCGTTTTTAACGATATCATCAATTTGTTCACAAGAATAAAAGGCAATTGCTATCGTCATTAACAATGCCATAAAAGTATTTGTATAGGTTTTCATTAATTTGATCTTATTAAATTATTTATAAATGGAGTTCTTATCCAAGCGTTCATTTCCAAAGAATAAAGAGGAGTTTCTTTGAGAAAATAAATGGAGAAGATTTTTCTTAGAGGAAAGGGGTAGATTCAATGACGTGCTCTGCTAATGAATCGTCTTCTTCCCAAGAGGATCTTTATTGGTGTTTTGTTACTTTATTATTATTCCTGAGGTTAATGTCATATTTCGCATAGTAGCTTTTATAGCCCAGCAACCTAGCAAGGGGTACCAGCAGGAAACCTGTAGCCTTCTGTATCACGACAGGCGGACCTTCAGCGATATAAGAATCAAATCCCGATCTGTTAAACAGCGCCATTTGCAACATTACTGCCGGCGAAGCACCAAAATCAGGGGTATCTTCCATTACACCATACACCTGTGGCAGGTGATAGGCAAACTTTTCAGGAAAGGCAACCGTACCCTTTATCTTAATCAATTCATTTGTCTCGTTATATGGTTTGTGAGGAGTACCTCGAGGAACCAACACTTTCTCACCCGGACGAATCTTCTTGATTTCTCCATCAATCCATAGTGTTAATTCTCCATTGAGAACCTCAAACTGCTCATCGAACTTAGTATGAATATGTTTGGGAGGGCCGATCGCCAGTGGTCCTATTTCTGCCGCGCAGTATACATAACCGTTTTCCTGTTTTTCAACAAATTGTTTAAAGCCTTCCACCTTGCTATAAAATTCATCATGGGGTTTAAAGAAAGTAGAAACTTCTGGTTTGCTTTCCGGGAAAATCACCAGGTGGAGCAGATAACCAACAGCCAGGTATCCGGCAATTGCAATGAGTAAGTACACAGTAGTTCTTTTTAAGATTTTAGTTTTCATTTTTTGATTCGGTTTTAGACAAGGAAATCATGAGCATGACAAAGCCAAGTGAAAGGAATCCTCCTCTGATCCAGCTAAGGCGCTGCCAGAGTTGGCCTTGCTCATAGAGTGATGCCACGGAAGCTTCACCTGAGTCGGCATTGGACGCAAATGCTATAAGCTGAGGCACAAAAAATAAAGCTGTAGCGATAATTGCTGATAAATAAATCGACGCCGCCGGGAGAATAAATTTTCTCAGTGGTTGGTTCTTCCAGTTTATTATGAGCGTTACAACCGTGGAAAGTATGAGTAAGGGATGCAGTGTTTCCCAAAAGTACTTATCCTGTACACCATACTCTCCTGTAATGAGGCTGTTTGACTCAGGAAGGTGAGAAAGGTAAGGTGGAAAATAAACAATATGGGAGTAAACAATGCCTCCGATCATAACGCCCCATAAAAACGTGGTAATGAAAAGTGAAATTTGTTTTGCCTGTTGCATAAATGTTGATGATGTTTAATTGAATGCAAGGCAAAATTCAGAAAGGAGTAAATCAGCTAATTGTATTTATCGGACATGTTTTCCAGTTTAGGGCAATAGCTGTCAATTGCTACAGGAATAAATGAAAAGGCGAGTGCCCTTTACTTGTATTGTATTCGGTAGCAGTAATGCCTGAATACATTTTAAAGATGCGGCAAAAATGTGCCTGGTCATAGAAACCGGAGGCGTGAGCGATTTCGGTTAAAGAGTAGTTTGCGGTATGAATGAGTTTAACAGATTGCAAAAACTTTTTGTAAGCCGTGAGTTCCTCGCCTGATACGCCAAAGAGGCTATGCGCTTTCCGATTTACCTGTCGGGTGGAGTAATTCACCGATTCCGCCAGTAGTTCCACCGATTCAAAACCTTCAATACTGTTAGAAAAAAACATATTACAAAGTTTTTGAGTGCGAACGCAATCTGATTTTTTTATCAATGGAAATTCAGTTTCTATCACCGTTACTCTTTCCTCAAAAGAACGTACCTCCACCAATTGATGCCATAGGTACAGAAAATGCTTTTTAATCAGCGTAAGATCAATGAGACTGTTTTTTAATTCTGCAGGGGTAATACCAAGAAGTGATTTTAACATAGGCGGCTGCAAACGGATGCCAAACAGGTGCTGCTGACCCGTATATTCTACATTAATCACATTTGTATTTAAGCCCTGGATGAAACAGGAAGGTGTTTTTACGACTTTATCACCCGGCAAAATACCAGTCATACCGTCGCCAAGGTTAAAGACGAGCTCCACAACGCCTTGCGGGAGAATGGCTTCCTTAATTTTACGATCACCATACACTTCCCAAATACTTATTACATAATCGCTTATATGCGAAGATGAAACAGGTATGTGCGTGCGGATAATCATTCTTTTTAATTAGTACGATATGAGTATGATAATAAAGACTAAAATTAGAAAATAAAAAGGTAAATACCTGAAATTGTTTCTGTTGGAGGAACATTTCCCTTACATCCATTTAACCTCTTTGTTTCCTCCTTAATACCGGGAAAGCGTACTTACAAATATTTCTTTAGCCATTCTCTGGCTTCCAAATCATCTGTAAAACTTTTCATAGGTATGGGAGGTGGTTTTAGCCTAAACAATATGTTCATTATTAATTTCGACAACCCTGGTTTCGACACCATAGCCATCGCCGAATAGATTACAGGTAATTGATCCCTGGAAAATTTTCGGGTTTCTTTATCCGGAACAGGCGAGTCAGCGAGGTATATCAGAAGCGGAGTTCTCTTGTTGTTTGTAATTTCCTTTACCATTGCTACATTTCTCGCTATACTTTCAACCGTCCGTTTGGGGCTTTTTGAATAGGAGTACAAGATCCCATCATTATCCAGGTAGTAGTCTGCAATTTCTCCTTTAATAATCTGATCGTCTGACGGTCTGCTTATCTTCATTTTAAGAAATATTGGTTAAATCTAAAAAGATATTGAAATTGTGTTGGACCTATACACAGTACCTTTTGTATTGCCAGAGACTATATCCTAATTATTATTTCAAAGGATATAATTCTATTCATTATAAACCGATAGGCAAGTTAAATAATCAATCCTTTGGCCGCAAGTCGCCATATTAAGGTACAAATAGGAAGATTCAACAATTTTACTTCTTCCACTTAACCCCAAATTTGTCCCCTCCTCCTTAATAAAATAACCTTGGTATTATTCTCATTGAGCCGCTATATAAGAAACGATAGATTAGCTAAGTTTAGACTCATTTCAGAGGTTTAGACGATCACTTACAAAACAATTACTTTAACTGTTTCACATTTTTTTGAACATGCAAGCATTTACTAAATCAAGATATGGAGGCCCCGAGGTACTTCAATTGGCAGAAGTAGAAAAACCATCGGTGAAAGATGGACATCTTCTGGTCAAAGTTTTTGCAAATTCAGCCAATCCCGCAGACTGGCATATCCTTCGCGGCGAACCTATCCTTGCAAGATTTGCTTTCGGATTGTTCAAACCGCAATATAAAATTCTGGGAGCTGATTTTGCGGGTATTGTAGAGGCAGTAGGAAATAACATAACTCATTTCAAGGTGGGAGACCGGGTATTTGGAGAGACGCTTAGCGGTGGCGCTTTTGCTGAATACACTTGTGTGGAAGCAGGTGTTTGTGGGCTAATGCCGGAAGGAGCTGATTTTGCCGAGATGGCAAGTGTGCCTATTGCCGGAGTAACAGCTTTGCAAGCGCTAATCAATCATGGACAGATGAAAGAAGGAGAATCGGTGTTGATCAACGGTGCTTCAGGAGGTGTTGGTCATTTTGTGGTGCAAATTGCAAAAGCGTATGGCGCCAATGTGTCGGGTGTCTGTTCCAGTAAAAACTTTGATTTTGTGAAAAGACTAGGAGCCGATGAGGTTATTTCCTACGATAAAGAAAACATTCATCAACATCAGGGGAAATACGACCTGGTCATAGATACCCACGGTAATCTTACCTTTGATGACTACAGGCGTATGGGAAAACGTGGTGTAGTGACAGGTTTTACAACAATGGCACATATGATTTCGGTTAGCTTAAAAGGAAAACTCGGAAAGTTTCCATTGACACAATTTACAGCCGAAGCCAATACCAAAGACCTGGAGACGCTTGCAGATTTGATTAAGCAAGGAAAGATTAAAGTTCATATAGAAAAGACCTATCCTTACCAAGAAATTCCGGAAGCGATCCGCTACATCGAAGCGATGCGTACGCGAGGAAAAGTGGCGATGGTTTGGGAGGAGGGTAAGGGCAGGGAAACCAGAACTGAAGATTTAGTCTGATATCCGCATTTATTTATGATAATTTAAGCTTTTTAGACCAGTATTTTTTCTCCTCCCAGGTTCTGTTCTGTTAATAAAGTCTTTTTTAAAACACAGGCTAAGCAAGAATAAACTGGATTTAAGCTATAAATTTCAAAATATTACATAGTAATAAACCAATCTTTATATCAGCTTTTCTGTTCTTAACAATAAATTATCTTAGCGGAGGATTAATTAAGATATAACCGGGGATGAAAAAAATCAAACCACTAGTAGCCACCGTTGCGATATTTATCGTTCTATTAGGCTGTAATAAAGAGGAAATAGAAGCACCTACTCCTCCTATTAACTCTAAGCTTGATTCTGTAATAACTGCTATAAAAGGGTATGCTCAAAAAGGGCCTTTTATTGTTGGTTCGGATGTTACTATTTCGGAATTAGACACTAATCTTTCACCAACAGGAAGAAATTTTTATTCAACAATAATATCTGATGTTGGATATTTCGAGCTTCCTAGTATTAAGTTGGCCTCTAAATATGTCCAAATCAAGGTTGAGGGCAAATATTTTAATGAGGTTCAGAATTATGTTTCACTTAATAGACTTACATTATATACTCTTGTAGATGTTACGAAAGGTAACGATATTAACGTTAATTTTTTAACCGATATACAAAAAAGGCGAGTTGAAAAACTAGTAGGAGAAGGATTAAGTTTTGATAAGGCAAAAACTCAATCTTTAAAAGAGTTGCTTCAAATTTTCAGTATAAATACCCCTGAATCAGGTGATCCGGAATATTGGAATATTGCTCAAGGCAATGCCGGAGACGGAATTTTATTAGCCATTTCCTGTATCCTATCTAATTTCGTAAATGAATGGGGCGATGAATACTATGCCGATTGGCTAGCATTTCTTATAGATCTCAAACTAGATTATTCCGAAGATGGCATATTAAATTCGAAATTAATTCAAGATAAGCTCCTTACCAATGCTTCAGCCCTTGATACTGCGCAAATTACAAGTATTCTCATTGAAAAATACAAGAAAGAAAATAAAGAAATCTCTATTCCTCCTTTTAGTACTTATTTGAAGGATTTCATTGAGAATTCTCCATACCAAAATTATTTAAAAGGCATTCTTCCGAAAAAAATAAATGATACAATAAATATTTTGACTTTAAATGATAGCACGCAATTAAATAGTAATAGCAGCTATGCCATCTATATAGAAGCTCCAATAGGAGTTGAATACGGTGTAGGTGTTAGTCTCTTTGTTTATCCAGAGAGCCTAGGGAATATTGAATGCAAAAGCAGTTATTGGGAGAGTGCATCCGCGGAGTCATACTCCTTACATGTATCTAAAGAAAACACAATAAAGATTCCAATAAAATTATCGGGAACAGGAAAGATGAGAGTCAATGTAAGTATGGGAGTTCTGGGTGCTCAAAAATTTAATACCATCAATTTATTTTGGTAATCATTGAAAGGTAAACCAATTAGAATTCTAGATGTAAAAATGTGCCTTTTATTAAGCTTTTTCCGTTCCACGCTTGCGTTTATTAACCAAAATAAATCTTAATATATATTTTCTTACATGATTTACCTACATTCCTTTCGTCCATAGTAATTTTGGACAAAAATTATTTAAAATAAGATTTTAGCTATGGTGTTAGGAACAACGAAGTACCTATTAGAATTAGAAACTGAAATAAAGTCTATCCAGGATAGTGAAGAAACAAAGGTTAGGTTTCAACAACTGGACGAAAAAATTAAGAAACTTGAAATAGCCATTAAAATTTTATCTCTACAAGCAGAGTTATCCTCATCCAATTAATGGTTTATTCTTCTATCCCAATTCAGGCAGAATTATTTGTCGGAATTGGGATTTTTGATTGCTAATCAATAATGTTTATCAATCAAAAACCCTCAGATTTAGTCTACTTACATCAAGGGCCTGATGTAAAAAAAGTCTAAGTTTTACACTTGAACTTCCACTTCCACAAGTACTTAGATATTACCTTATTTTTCTCTTAGAGATCCCTACCATTTTCACTTTATTTACTCCCCTTTACATAAAACGGAATATTTGCTGTAGCCACGTTGTTATTGCCGTCGGTAGCATACATAATTAATCTATAAGCACCTTCTTTTTGAGGAGCTGTAATTACAATCTCATTGTCTTTTCCGGCTATTGCATCCGATATAGATCGGGGACGAGATTCATGATCACCACCTACTGATAAATCCGTACTCTCCGGCAACAGCTCCCATCTGAACTTAACATTATCCTTATCACTATCATAGATAGAAGCCAAGGCTTTATAGGTTTTATTCGGAACCAAATAAATGCTTTGCGTGGCTTTTTTACCATCAAGTTTCATGTATTCAACTTTAGGGGTTTTATTCTCCGGCCCTTTTCCTGACCACAACTCCTGCATGACATCTATTACCTCCGTTTCCTGGCCAGATTCTGTAAACATTCCATACCATGTGGGAGTCCTTTCCTGTTTTTGCCCCCATAGAAACACATAAGATCCCAGGCACTTTTCCTTGTCCTGACCAATGGTGGCAGTATAACGCAATTTATATACCTCTGCTTTTTCGCTACTGGTTTCCTCAATAGGAGCGCCCCATTCGGTTAAAGGACATTCCCAGTGTCCGGTTGGTCCCCATTCAGTAATCATATAGGGGCCATTCCAGCCATACTCTCTTATTGCCTTGGGAATTTCAACCAATTCGCCATAGGCATTAATTGCTAAAACATCAATTTCCGGAGCCATTGATTTAATCAGATCAACTTCCTTTTTTTTAAGGCCGGCAAGCATAGTGCTCGCAGGATGATTAGGATCATTTTCGTGAATCATTCTTGCAATGTCATTTACGGCATCCCAAACCTTGGTATTAGTATATTGCAAATTGAGCTCATTTCCTATCCCCCACATCAATAAAGCAGGATGATCCTTATATTTCATAACTTCGTCTTTCAACTCCTGCAATTGTTTAGCTACCGCCTCGGAGTCATTATAGTCAAATCCATGCCGTTCGCGGGCGACATTCAATCCCATAGTAACGGTTAACCCTCTTTTATGCGCTTCATCAAGAATTTCATGTCCGTTTTTTGAACCCCACGTTCTAATTGAATTTCCACCTGAAGCTACCAATTGATCAAGGTACTTTCCGCCTCCGGCTCCATTTATAAAATAGGATTTTCCACCCCTCAGCAATTCAAATTTCCCATCCCTGCTTACTACTTCAACTTTTATCGGATTGAGTTCTGATTGAAGGCTTTGTGCCTTGAAAACAAAAGCTTCTAAAGAAACTAATACCGGGAGAATAAGTAACAGGGGAAATTTAGCGTGCGATTTTGTGACCATCTGAATACATAATATTTCTTACAAATATAAGAACCATGTCCTTTGAGCAAAGAACCTACTTTTAAATGAAGTATGATTTTATCAAATAATTATCCATCCTGTATATCATCTACTTTCTTCTACTCACTGATTTAAATAATTTTCTCGATGAACTCATAAATCATGTGACTATTTTTGTACACTAGAGAAAAGATGGAGAAGTAAATTTTGTTTCATAGATAGTGACGCTACAATCATGAAAGTTCATACTACAAATTATCAAAACACCTTTATTGTCATTGCAGATGACTGTCCGGCGAGTAACGGTGAAGTACCACCGATGAAAGGAGACTCAAAAACTGTCGCTACCATCCAGTATGAGATGGTGAGCAAAAACCCTTACAGGTTTACTTCTGATGATGTGCTTTTCAGGGTGTTCGCTGAACGCAAAGACCTGACTGAAAGCGAACTTGAACAAGCCCGGGAACAGTTTTTTTCAAAGGGCCAGGCCTGTTTGAGAGCTTCACCTTTAACCAAGCGTTATGGATGGGGTGTCCATAGTGACGAGGATGGTAAAATTGCGCTTTATGGCTGCGATAGCGTGGAATACAAAAAACTGGCAGAAGACAAGACGTTGAAAGTAGTAAAAGCAATGAAATCAGCCAGGTAATTTCTGAAGGATCAAAAATGTAGGCTAATGAACAAGGAGGTTCAAGAATATAACAATACCAGTCAGAAGGAGACAAAGTTATTTGTAATCTGCTTTCACAGGAAATTAACAGAAACATGCCCGAAGCAGAAAACAAGATCTGGCACAGGCATCCAGTTTGGTTTTTGGACGGCAACCCAATAGTTGGCTATAGTAAATTAAAAACCTGTATTCGCCTATTTTTTTGGAGCGGTCAATCCTTTGACGAAGCCGGGTTAGAAAATGAAGGCACCTTCAAAGCAGCGGGAGCACGATATACTTCTGTAGAACAAGTCAACATACCTGACCTGAAACGCTGGCTTGAAAAATCAAAAGAAATTCAATGGGATTATAAAAATATAATTAAGCGAAAAGGTGTGTTGGAAAGGTTAAAGTAGGATTTCATACTTGAATTGTTTATCTGAAGATTTACTTTCACAAATATTTCCACCTAAACGTTTTTTCAATACCTGCCAAAAAACTTATAAACTTTAACTTACTTTTCGCTCTACCCACATTTCACCCTTACCATCTTTGCTTTTTAATAATCTTTTTTCCTTTTTGCAGTAAAAACGAGTTATGCTTTTGGCAAACTTATAAAGGCGGTTATCTAAATATGAAACTTAAAAACACTGTTCTTTTATCAATATTTATTTTGTTGTTTGTTGCATCAACAAACGCCCAAAAAATAAAATTATTAAGCGGTGATTTTACCCAACTGAAGGGACAAAATTCCTTTGACCTGATATTTAGCTATGACAGCATGATCATTGGCGAAAATACTCCGGAGGATGAATACCTTGAGAAAAAGAAGAAAGAATGGGATTTAAAAGAATATGATAGAGGCAGAGCTTTTGTAGCTCAATGGTATGCAGATCGTGAGGACCTTTACGAACTCCCGTTTACTAAGTTTTTTGAGGACTATTTAAAAACAAGGACACTTGACAGAAATTCCAATTATACCTTGATATTAAAAACTAAAAGAACTGAAGGAGGATGGAGTGCAGGAATAATGGCACACCCTGGAGAAATAGATGGAGAATTATGGATAGTAGAGTCTGAAAATCCGGATAATATCATAGCCAAAATAGGCTTTTACAATGTTGCTGGAAAAATATCAAGCGGTGGTGATTTTGAGATGACCACAAGAATTCAATCCGCTTATGAAGAGGCCGGAATGTATTTAGGTTTCTATTTACGCAGAAAATTAAAATAAAAATCTTCCTTATTCCTCAGTATATTCGATCCATATAGAAATTATTCACAGCACATGAAATAGCCATGATTGTAAATAACCCGAACGAGGATGAATATCTATCACGTATTCCATGTGGCAACTAAAAAAACAAATCTTACACACATGAAAAATATTTTCAAACCGGAAATTACAGAAGAAGTTCTCAACAGAATTAACCAACTAACACCAAATTCAAAACCCTTATGGGGAAAGATGACTGTTTCACAAATGCTTGCGCACTGCAATGTTACCTATGAGCTGGTTTATGACAACAAACATAAAAAACCGAACGCATTGCTGAAATTGATTCTTAAAGCATTTGTAAAGAACGCAGTAGTGAGTGAAAAGCCATACAAGCACAACAGTCAAACCGCTCCGGTATTTTTAGTAAAAGATGACAAAGACTTCGATACGGAAAAGAAACGCTTAAACGATTATTTACTTAGAACACAACAATTGGGAGAAGCTTATTTTGATAATAAAGAATCACACTCATTCGGAAAACTGAATAAAACCGAATGGAACAATATGTTCTACAAACATTTAGACCATCATTTAAGACAGTTTGGTGTGTAATTCCTATAGATTGCCGGTCTTCCTGTTCACAAATCATCGAGTTGATAGGCACTCGTACTTTCCCTTTAGAGGTCTAAATTCTTCTTTTTACTTTTACGGTAATGGATATCGGAGTTGTAAAGCTTGTTTTAGTGGCAGGTGCATTTCAAGGAATAATACTCAGTTTTTTATTGTTCACGCGCACTGTAAACAAGCATGCTAACAGAATCCTTTCTGTATTGCTTGTTTTGTTGTCTGTTCATATAATGCTGGTAGCTTTTGACGAACAGGCCTTCTTTATGAAATTTCCTCATCTGAGCCACGTTTCCTGGCTTATCCCGACTTTAATGGGACCGCTTATTTTAATTTATGTCCAAAGGATTACATTAGCCACGCCCCACTTCCGGAAAACAGAACTGCTATATTTTATTCCTTTTGTTATATGGTTAATCTGCCTACTGCCTTATTTTATGAAACCGGCAGAATTTAAGAGGGAATATCTTAATGATTATGCCGCTTCGATAAAAGATGATTTTGGATCACTGAATGAGATACTGAATTACGTTCTGCTTTTATTCTTCGGTCTTTCGATATTCGTGTATCACCAGCACAAAAGAAGGATAGTCGAATTTTATTCGAACATCAGTAAAGTGAGACTTAAATGGTTGGGTCAATTTCTTTACCTTGCCTTTATCGTCCTGATTGTATCCATTTTCGGTTTTTATGGAAGAAAGTATGAAATACCTTTACTTAAGGAATTATACCCCTATCATTTTGTAAGTGTTGTTTTCCTTATATACTGGACTGGCTACAAGGCTTTTGCACAACCTGAAATATTTGGAAGAAAAGCAGAATATGAAGAAGCGATTACTTCTGCTCAAAAGGAAGAATCCATTAATGTAGAAATAAATACAAGTGAGGAAAAGAATGACCTTGCTCAGTCTACAACACAAAGGTCCGGCATGGACCTGGGGAAAAGACTAAAAATGGCAGAAGAACTCGAAAGGTTAATGATACAGGAGAAACTTTTTCTAAACAGTGAACTTACCATTCAGGATCTTACCGAAAAGTTGGATACCAGCAGACAATATATTTCCGAAATCCTGAATGGACAACTCGGTAAAAACTTTTATGATTTTATAAATGATTACCGGATTGAAGAATTTAAAAGAAAGGTTGTGAACCCCAAAAAACAAAATCTCACGTTGCTCTCACTTGCACTTGAATCAGGTTTTAATTCAAAAGCAACCTTTAACGCAGTATTTAAGAAAAAAACGGGCTCCACTCCTTCTGAGTATTTCAAGCTTGTAAAGTCTACAATTAACTAAAGTCTGAATCTGTCAATTTTATAAAAAAAGAGGTCCGAAATGATCAATTCGGACGATTAAATATCAATAATATCTGAGGTTTGCGAGAGAAATGAACTCAGAAACAAATATGAAAACAATTGAATTTTCTTTGAAAACATTATTACCAGTTTTAATTACTTTAGCCATTACATTAAATTGTATAGGGCAAAGCCTTTCTCCTCAACAATTACAGAGCGACTTTGCTACATTTAAAACTGCCTTAAAAGAAATCCATCCGGGAATGTACAGGTACACTTCAGAAAAAACCTATGATTCCTTATATGCCTGTATTGAAAAGGAACTTGAAATGCCGATGACGAGGCAGGAGTTTTACATTAAATTAAATCCTGTAATAGCGGCACTTCATTGCGGACATACAAAATGGATGGCAGATGGAAAACCAGAGCCCTACCCTTTCCAAGACAAAGGTTTGTTCCCTCTCAAGCTTTATTTTATTGGGGAAAGAGCTTGGATCGAGGATAGTTTTGATTCTGAAGTGCCAAAAGGTGCGGAAATAGTAAGCATCAATGGAACAAGTATATCCCAAATCATCAATCGGCTTTTGCCTAATCTCACCTTTGCTGATGGAAATACTATAAATGGAAAATACGAAGATCTGAACAAGAACTTCCCTGGATTTTACTCAACTTTTATAGGAACGGCTGATTCTTATGAAATTCAATATATGGCTAATACCGGGGAAACTACTGTAACATTACCT
>DASPJL010000172.1:0-26565 GCA_035628645.1 Cytophagales bacterium
ACTTACAAAAAATATTTTTGCAGGTGAATATCATAGTGCTTTTAAGGGGAAAGGGATGACATTTAGTGATGTAAGGGCCTATCAGCCTGGCGACGATATCAGAACCATTGACTGGAAATTAACTGCAAAGTATCAGAATCCTTTCGTTAAACTTTTTACGGAAGAAAGAGAGCTAACGATAATTCTTTTAATAGATGTAAGTGCTTCCCAGGCTTTTGGAACTCAACAACAGATTAAACAGCAACTTGTTGCAGAGCTGGCGGCAGTGCTGTCTTTTTCAGCCATTCAGAATAATGACAAAATAGGGGTGATCTTTTTTACAGATAAAGTTGAAAAGTTTATTCCTCCCAAAAAAGGTAAATCTCATGCACTTAAGATAATCAGGGACCTTATTGATTTCAAACCTACCAATAAAGGCACTAACCTTTCTACAGCTTTAAATTATTTGAATAATATTATAAAAAGAAGGAGCGCAGCATTCATAATAAGTGATTTCCTGGATAATACTTTTGAAAAGGCTATAAAAATAGCAGGCTTAAAGCATGACCTGGTAGCGCTTCAGGTTTATGATCCTGCCGAACAGATCTTTCCTGATGCCGGATTGGTAAGACTTCAGGATTCGGAGACAGGAGAGATTGTTATTTTGGATTCTTCATCCAGGTTTGTAAAAAAGCATTTGTCTGAGATGTGGGAGTTAAGAAGAAAAAGGCTAAAAGAACTGTTTACTAAATGCAATATTGATTACATTGAGCTAAAGACAAACGAATCTTATATAAAACCATTGATGAGCTTATTTAAGAAACATGAGAGGTTGAGAAAATAATAATGAGAGAGATAATTAGGCTTACAGTTACATTCTTATGCATGTTTGTGCTAATGCATACTTCCTTTTCTCAGGAAATTAAAGCATCGCTCCAAATAGATTCCGCTCAAATTGAAATAGGGGAGCAGGTAAAAGCTGTTCTAAGTATAGAAGTAGATACAGCCGTAGAAGTTAAGTTTCCCTCGCTCAATAAATTTATCACCGATCAATTGGAAATCGTGGAGGTTTCTAAAATCGAAACCCGGAAAAATGACGGCAATAAGATCTTAAGTCAAACTTTAACAATTACTTCGTTTGACTCTGGCAACCATGCAATTCCGGTCTTTGAATTTATATTGGAAACAAGGAATGAGTCTGTAGATACCGTATTTAGTAATGCTGCTTTTTTAGCTGTTAAATATCCTCCTGTAGATACCACTGCAGACATTATGGATGTGAAGGCGCCATTGGATACCCCTTTCAAAAACAGGGAAATCTGGAGTTACCTAAATTACCTTCTATATGGCATTATCATTATTGTAGGCGCGCTTATAGGATATCAGTACTATAAGTTAAATAAACCTAAGCCAAAACTGGCTATGGCTGAACCTCCCGCACCAGAATTGCCGGAAACCATTGCAATAAGATCTTTGGAAGATTTAAACAGGAATAAGAACTGGGACACTGAAGACGGTTTAAAAGATTTTTATGAAGAAGTATCTTTTATTTTGAGGAAATACATCCAGGGAAGGTTTAAAATGATGGCATTAGAAAGGACTTCAAATGAAATTTTAAAAGATATTAAAAACAGGGCTTTGGACAAAGAGTTATATAATTCTTTAAACCAGGTTTTATTATTAAGCGATTTTGTTAAATATGCTAAATACAGATCTTCTAAAGAGGAAAATGTCAAAAGCCTGGAGAACGCCTTTTTATTCGTAAATAAAACAAAGGGCGCACAAATCAAGGAGCAACGCAATGTTTGAAAATTTAACGTTTAAAGAACCGGAGTACTTTATTTTACTTATAATAATACCCATAATGCTTTTGTGGTATTTTATAAGGGAAAGAAGCAAAAAGGCGGCCTCTATTAAGGTTTCCGGAGTAGGATTATATGCAAAAGCTCCCAAAACCTTAAAACAACAGCTAAGACATTTGCCGCTGATTCTAAGATGTATAACAATTGCCTTGCTCATTGTCGTGTTGGCTCGTCCACAAATGCCAAAAAACTGGCGGGATATTGAAACGTTGGGAATTGATATAATTATCGCGCTGGATATTTCTACAAGCATGTTGGCCAAAGACTTTGAAGTAAACCGGATGGAAGCTTCCAAGGATGTAGCCAAGGAGTTTGTGCTTCAACGGAAAAATGACCGTATAGGACTGGTCTTATTTAGTGGACGAAGTTTTACGCAATTTCCCCTTACCACTGATCATGAAGTTTTGGTCAAACTGCTTTCTCAAGTCGAAACAGGCATGATCACTGACGGAACCGCCATAGGTTTAGGACTTGCAAATGCCGTTAGAAATCTTAAAAACAGCTTTTCTAAAAATAAAGTAGTTATTCTTCTCACAGATGGCGTCAATAATTCAGGAAGTATTGATCCGCTGGACGCGGGGTTAATGGCCAGGGACTTGAATATCCGGGTTTATGCCATTGATATCAGGGAAAACGCTGAAATTATGAATGAATCAGCCACCACAACTTCCCAGGGAGTAGACATGGGTGGACAGGTATTAAAAGAAATTGCCCGAATTACCGGGGGACAATATTTTACCAGCTCGGACAAGGCCGCTTTAAGAAGGGTCTACGATGAAATTGACAGGATTGAAAAATCCCGGATCAGTTCGAAAGATATCGGAACAAGAGACGCATTTACAAATTTTGCCATTTGCGCCCTCGTCGCTGTTTTTATTGAAATTGTGCTGGCAAGCACTATACTTAAAGGTTTACCGTAAATTAAAAGTGATATATAGGCTAGAAAATAAAGAGTTTTTATGGATGCTTTTGCTGATTCCGGTTTTGATCGGAATTTGGTTTATCAATCAATGGCTTACTAAAAGAAGGCTGAAAAATATAGGAAGTCCTCAAATACTATCGGTTATTTTACCTAAAGTCTCTTTTATTTATGCTGTAGTTAAATATAGTATTCTGGTTTTGGGGATAACAATTTTGATAATCGCCCTGACCAATCCTCAAACTGGCGAAGAAAGCACCACCTCAAGAACGGTAGGCTTTGAGGTAAACCTGGTTATAGATGTTTCCAATAGTATGTTGGCGGAAGACATAAAGCCAAGTAGGATGGAAGCCGTAAGAGAGATATCCTTTAAGCTAATAAATGGACTAAGGGATAACAGAATTGGGATAACAGTATTTGCCGGTGAGGCTTTTAATCAGATTCCACCAACTTCTGATGAAAATATTTTGGATGCAGTTCTTTCAACCCTATCGCCTGAAATTGTACCTACTCAAGGCTCTGACCTTAATAAAGCCTTGGAAATTGCACTTCAGAACTTTAATTTCCAGGAGAAAGACAGGAAATTTCTTATAGTCCTGACAGATGGGGAAAGCCATGAGGGCGATTTTATGGAAGCAGCAAAAAAGGCCGCCGAACAAGGCGTTGTAATTCATGTAATCGGCGTGGGTACCTCAAAAGGTGCTGTTGTACCGGTGAAATTAAGAAATGGGAAAAGCGTTTCATTGAAAGACAATCAGGGAAAAGTTGTAATCAGCGCACTGGATGAAGAATCTTTGCAGACATTGGCTCAGGAGGGGCAGGGGGTATATTCAAAAATCGACGATGCTGACGGTATAAAGCGCATAATAAACGCAATAAATGGACACGATAAAAGGATTGTAACAGAAAAAATTTATTCTGAATACTCAAGTTACTTTCCTTATTTAATAGCAGCAGCCCTGGTTTTGATTCTTTTAGAATTTCTTATGCCTAAGTATAAATTAACCAGAAAGGGGGAATAACATGTATAGATTTATCCTTATCGTTTTATTGGCAGGCATTTTATTTGATTTTTCATTTGCCCAATCGGCAAGAAAAATCAACAGGGAAGGCAATGAATTCTATAAAAACGGAGAGTATGAAAAAGCAGCAAGAAATTATGAAAAGGCTTTCGCTCAGAATAAAAACTTGATTGAAGCTTCTTATAACCTGGCTTTAAGTTATTATAGGCAAGAAAAATATAATGAGGCAATTACGCAATCAAAAAAGACCCTTTCAAGGACATCGGACAAGGAACTTTTGTCTAAGCTTTACCATAATTTAGGCAACAGTTATTTGAAGGTAAATAAGTTAAAAGAAAGTATAGATTCCTATCAAAATTCCCTTCGTATAAATCCCGGGGACAAAGAAACCAGGTATAATTTAACTTATGCGATGTTAAAGTATAAAGCAAGCCAAAAGGAACAGAATACCAAGGATTTGCTGGATAGAATAGAGCAGGAGGAAAAATTTTCCCAACAATTCAGGAGGAGAAACAGGAATAGGGGTAAGGAGGTTAAGAATTGGTAAATTATTATTTTTAAATGATAACCATAATTCCTTAATTTAATATTTCTAATATAATTGAACCGGATTTTTACAGCCTTTTAGTTTCCATTTGGTTGACTTTAATAGAGCACCAATGAGCAGGTAAGAATTAGAAATTTAAGGAGAAGGAATAAACTGGGAAGAGAAAGTAGCGGGGAGCGGAATCGAACCGCCGACCTTAGGGTTATGAATCCTACGCTCTAACCATCTGAGCTACCCCGCCGTTTGAGGTTGCAAATGTAGAAAATATTCATAAATAAATAACAAGTTTATCAGTGAAAGTTTTTTTTGGCGATTTAAATATATATATTACAATTATTTAGAGAGAAATAAAAAATTATGAGCAAAAAGCAAAAATTTGAAGAAGAATATGAATTAAGAGCCTCTCCTAAAATGCTTTATCCATATTTAAATTCAGCCTCAGGGCTTTCCGTATGGTTTGCAGATGATGTGAAAGTTACCCCTGATAAAGTTTTCTTAATTGAGTGGGAGGGAGAAATACACAAAGCTAAAATCACTGCCCAAAAGCTAAATTCCTTTGTAAGGCTGGAATTTCTGCCTAAACCGGAAGATACAGATCCTTCTTATATCGAATTTAAAATAGATACCAATGATTTAACTCAAACTACTTTTTTAAAAGTTGCTGATTATTCCGATATGGTAGATGATGAGGAGTTTCATGACCTATGGGATTTCCTTGTGTTAAAACTGAAAGAAATAGTAGGAGGGTAATTATCACCGCACCTGAATAATAAATTTAGAATTCCCTTCTTTATACATATTTTTGCGCCTTTCCGTTAACGGTACAAAGCATTCATTTAATAAAGCAATCATGTTAGGGTAGTTAGCGAATAGGCTAATTACTGAATGCGTTACGAAACAAGTAGTGGCAATTAAAAAATATTTCACAAGCTTATAATTATGAGCGATTTACAGAAAGTAAGTAATAAGTTCTCCGAGATTTCCTCAAATCTCGTTCCTCATACCCCAAACCTTTTCCAATGAAGAAAATAGATAAGCTTATTCTGTCTTCCTTTATTGGTCCATTTATTCTTACGACCCTTGTTGTGGTTTTTATACTGCTGCTAACAACAATGCTTAGGTATTTTGATGAGTTTTTTGGTAAAGGGATAGAGTTCGGCGTGTTTTTAGAGATGTTTTTTTATTTTGCTTTAAATACCACTCCAGCAGCGCTTCCTTTAGCGGTTTTACTATCCTCGTTGATTACTTACGGAAACCTGGGTGAACATTATGAATTGACGGCAATCAAGAGCGCGGGTATTTCTCTGACCCGGACCTTGCTGCCTATTTTTATTTTCGTGGTTGGTTTAACCATCGGTTCATTTTTCTTTAGTAACGATGTAGTTCCGAAAACAAACCTCAAAGCATATAGTGTGCTTTGGGATATAAAACAAAAAAAGCCGACCCTGGAGTTTAAAGAAGGGGCTTTTTACAATGGACTTGATGGGTATAGTATAAAAATTGACAAAAAATTTAAAGACGAAAAGACTTTAAAGGGTCTGATGATATATGATCATACTGATTATATGGGCAATAATAAAGTGGTATTAGCAGATTCAGGAATAATGCAAACCATATACGATGAACAGTACCTCAGTATAGAGATGTTTAATGGTACCATTTTTTCGGAAAGCCAAAACCCTGGAGAGAGCAATAAACAATTTATCAGGAGTTCTTTTAAAAAGATGACTTCCATTTTCAGCCTAAAATCTTTTGAATTTTCTAAAACAAAAGAAGATCTTTTTGCCAACAACCGGCAAATGAAAAACATAAATGAGCTGGAAAAGGATGCGGACTCAATTAAAAACCTTAATAAAGATGTGTTAAAAGAATTAATTGTGACGTTAAGGCAATATTATGCTTACCATACGCACAACCTGGATACCGTTAAAAAGTTTGTTCCACTGGATTCTGTAAAAAAACTTCAACAATTTTCCACCAGTGATAAGGAAAAAATTCTTTCAACTGCCGCAGATGAGGCCCGAACCATAAAAAGTTCTTTGGCCTCCTATAAAGAAAGATTTAAAAGGAACGACAGAGATGCCAATGCCTATAAAATAGAAAAATATAAAAAATATACAGGATCTTTGGCTTGCCTTGTTATGTTTTTAATCGGGGCGCCACTCGGATCAATCATAAAAAAAGGCGGACTTGGAATTCCCGTTTTAATTTCAATTGCTTTTTTCATCATTTTCTATGTCCTTACCATTGTTTCTGAAAAATGGGCGAAAGAGGGGATAGTTGAGGTAGAATATTCCAGTTGGACAGCAAATGTAGTTTTATTGCCAATAGGTTTGTTTTTTCTGCGGCAAGCCAGAAATGATGCCCGGATTTTTGATGCAGACGCCTATAATGTGTTCTGGAATAAAATTAAATCAAGATTCAAAAGGTAGATTTATTTAACTAATTGTTTTGCAGATGCAATTAAATGTCCCTATTTTTGCGTTTAAATTTTTCCCATAAGTATTTAATTTTTATTTTAGATGTATTTAAATCAAGAAAAAAAACAAGAATTGTTTGAAAAGCATGGAAGTTTAAGATCTAAAGCAGATACAGGTTCGGCAGAATCACAAGTTGCCCTATTTACCTATAGAATAAATCATTTAACTGATCATCTAAAAACCCACCCTAAAGATTTCTCAACACGTTTAGGACTATTAAAATTAGTAGGTAAGAGAAGGAGAATACTTGATCACTTGCACAAAACCGACATCGAAAGATACAGAAAGACATTAGTGGAATTAGATTTAAGAAAATAAAATTGGGGATAAAAATGTCCCCAATTTCGTTATACTGCACTTTTTACAATACAATTCATATCTCTACTTATAATTAAGAGCAAACCTTATGCTACCTAAAGTTTATACCAAGACCATAGAATTAAGAGATGGCCGAAAAATATCTATAGAAACCGGAAAATTAGCTAAACAAGCAGATGGTTCTGTAGTAGTGAGAATGGGAGATACTATGCTTCTTGCAACGGTAGTATCAAACCTTGAAGCAAAAGAAGATATTGATTTCCTTCCTTTATCAGTTGATTATCAGGAGAAGTTTGCCTCTGCCGGAAAGATACCCGGAGGTTTTTTAAAAAGGGAAGGAAAATTATCAGACTATGAGGTTTTGGTTAGCCGACTTGTAGACAGAGCCATAAGACCTTTATTTCCCGACGATTACCATGCAGAAACTCAGGTTAATATCTTTCTGATTTCATCAGATAAGAACGTTTTACCGGATGCTTTGGCTGCTTTGGCTGCATCTGCGGCTTTGGCTGTTTCCGACATTCCATTCAATGGTCCTATTTCTGAAGTTAGGGTTGCTCGTGTAAATGGAGAATTTGTAGTTAACCCAAACCTGGATCAGTTGGCTCAGGCAGATATAGATCTGATGGTTGGCGCTTCTTATGAAGATATATTAATGGTAGAGGGAGAGATGTCTGAGGTTTCTGAAGCAGAAATGATCGAGGCAATAAAATTTGCCCATGAGGAAATAAAAATTCAATGTAAAGCTTTAGCGGAGTTTACAAAAGAAGTGGGCAAGGAAACCAAAAGGACCTACTCCCATGAGAAAAACGATGACACTTTAAAAGAAACGTTAAACAACCTTCTCTATGACAAGGCCTATGCTGTTGCCCGTGCACTGAATGCGAATAAATCTGAGCGTAGCAATGCATTTAAGTCTGTACTGGAAGATTATTTGGCTTCACTTCCTGAAGATCAGGAAATTGACAAGAGTTTAGCAAAGAAATATTATCACGATATTCATAAAAAAGCTGCCAGGGATCTGGTTTTGAACGAAGGCTTAAGACTTGATGGTAGAAAAGGCGAAGACATCAGAGACATATGGTGTGAGGTAGATTATTTGCCAAGCGCTCATGGATCGGCTGTTTTTACGAGAGGAGAAACACAATCCATCACTACAGTGACCTTAGGTACAAAGTTAGATGAACAAATACTTGATGCTGCTACCTTCTCAGGTTCCAGTAAATTTATTCTTCATTATAATTTCCCTGGATTTTCAACAGGAGAAGTTAAGCCCAACAGAGGTCCGGGAAGAAGAGAAGTAGGTCATGGTAACCTTGCTTTAAGGGCATTGAAAAAAGTTTTGCCTAAAGCTGATCAAAATCCTTACACAATAAGAGTTGTTTCAGATATTTTGGAATCCAATGGTTCTTCTTCGATGGCAACTGTCTGTGCAGGTACTTTAGCGCTTATGGATGCAGGTATACAAATTGCCGCACCTGTTTCAGGAATAGCTATGGGATTAATTTCTGATGCAAAAACCGGAAAATATGCGATACTTTCAGACATATTGGGAGATGAGGATCATTTAGGTGACATGGATTTCAAGGTAACAGGTACTACAAAAGGTATAACTGCCTGCCAGATGGATATGAAAGTTGAAGGATTATCCTATGAAGTATTGTCTCAAGCGTTACATCAGGCAAAAAAGGGTAGGTTGCATATTCTCAACGAGATAACTAAAGTAATTGAAAAACCAAGGGAAGATCTGAAACCAAATGCACCGCGTTCTGTCACTTTAAGAATCGAGCGGGAAATGATTGGCGCGGTAATCGGACCTGGTGGAAAGGTAGTACAAGAGATCCAAAAGGAAACTGGCGCTACTATTATAATAGAGGAAATTGACAACGCCGGAATGGTGAATATTTTTGCTGTGGACAAAGAAGCCATGGAAAAAGCGTTGAAACGAGTAAAAGGAATTGTGGCTATTCCTGAAGTGGGAGAGGTATATGAAGGAAAAGTGAAGTCAATCATGCCTTTCGGCGCTTTTGTCGAATTTATGCCTGGCAAAGATGGTCTTCTTCATATTTCCGAAATAAAATGGGATAGATTGGAAAAAATGGAAGGCGTTCTTGAGGTAGGAGAAGAGATAAAAGTGAAACTTGTTGAGGTAGATAAGAAGACCGGAAAATACAGACTATCACGCAAGGTTCTGTTGCCAAAGCCTGAAAATAAAACAATTACTAACGAATAATACCAAATATTACAAGCTTCATTAAATTAAGGTTTTGACCCACTAATAAGGAAAATATATATTTGTTTATGACTAAAAGTTTATAAACAAACATTTTTTGATTTAATGAGACAGCTAAAAATCAGTAAGCAAATTACTAACAGGGAAAGTCAGTCGTTGGACAAGTACCTCCAGGAAATTGGAAAAGTAGATTTGCTCTCCGCCGACGAAGAAGTAGAATTAGCAAAGAGAATTAGAGACGGGGATCAGCTGGCTCTGGAAAGACTTACAAAAGCCAATCTAAGATTTGTAGTCTCTGTTGCCAAGCAATACCAAAATCAGGGACTATCTCTTGGAGATTTGATAAATGAAGGAAATCTAGGTTTGATAAAAGCCGCCCAGAGATTTGACGAAACAAGAGGATTCAAATTTATTTCTTATGCGGTGTGGTGGATCAGACAATCCATTCTTCAAGCATTGGCTGAGCAATCAAGAATAGTAAGACTACCGCTTAACAGGGTAGGTTCCTTAAATAAAATATCAAAAACATTTTCAGAACTAGAACAAAAATATGAAAGAGAGCCATCTCCGGATGAACTGGCTGATATATTGGAAATAACTGCCTCCGAGGTAGTAGATACCCTGAAAATTTCCGGTCGCCATATCTCTATGGATGCGCCGTTTATTCAGGGAGAGGAAAACAGTTTATTAGATGTTTTGGAAGACCACGATCAGGATAGCCCTGATTCCAATTTAATAAGTGACTCTCTGCGAAGAGAGGTTCAAAGAGCGCTTTTGACACTGACTCTTAGAGAAGCGGATGTAATCGTTTTTTATTTCGGATTGAATGGGGAGCATTCCATGACATTGGAAGAAATAGGAGAGAAGTTTAGCTTGACAAGAGAGCGGGTCCGTCAAATTAAAGAGAAGGCCATTCGAAGACTTCGACATACTTCAAGAAGTAAAGCCCTAAAGCCATATTTAGGCTAAAAAAACCGTAAGTATCTTTTATTTAAGTTTTACGTTTAGACGTTAGATTTAAAAATTTAGCTTTTGATCCAGGTCAGAGGGAGGAACCTTTTATTTGGATACTGGCATAAATTTTTTTATTTTGCGAAAATTCTTTTTTTCAAAAAGTATTCAAAAATAACATACCAGTAATTTTTTTGAGCTTATTTATTGGTTTTTTAAACCTTTTTTGCTTCAGGAAAAACTTTTGAATACTATTAAAGAATGATAGTGCCTATTTTTTAATAGGAAAAAAAGAAAATGAATTTAACAGTAACAGCTTGGATTAAAGAAGATTAGTTAAACAAGAAAAACATCTAACTGAATGAAAAATATTTCAATTACTTTCATTGCACTAACATTAATATCTATTCAATCTGTCTTTAGCCAATCCTTTTTCAGAAGTAAGAAACAAAATTCAATTACAATTCCAAAAGTAATTGATATAAGAGTAGATACGGCGTTAAAATTGCAGCAAAATGACAATCTCTATTTATCAAGAATTGCTGAATTGCCTGATGAATATGACACCGAAAATTTTTATGACGAGGAAGAAGATGATGAATCAACAGGAGGTGGATATTTGAGTCCTGAAGAAATATCCTCAGAAGAACTTGCCATCGATAGTGCCTGGTTTAAAATGTTCGACTACTATTCTGTTTGGGATTCTAAAAATGTCAACCCCTATGGAATAGACGGCAAATCATTTCATGATACCCTCAATATCGTTTTATATGATTCAATGAATAGTTGGGCTAGCCCTATTAATAGCCAGACAGTTACATCCAAATTTGGCTTTAGAAGGTACAGATGGCATTACGGAACAGATTTGAAGCTTAATGTAGGTGATAGCGTTAGTTCTGTTTTTGACGGAATTGTCAGGATAGCAAAATACGACAGAAGGGGGTACGGAAATTATGTTTTGATACGACATAATAACGGTTTGGAAACTTTGTATGGACACTTAAGCAAAACCAACGTGGTTGTAGGACAGGTTGTTAAAGCAGGTGAGGTGATAGGTTTAGGCGGTAATACAGGCAGAAGTACAGGACCTCATTTACATTTTGAAGTAAGATATCAGGGAAACCCCATAGATCCGGTCCATCTTTTTGATTTCGAGACGGCTTCATTAAATTCTGATCAGTTTACATTGACGCCAAGCCACTTCAGTTATTTAAAAGAGGTAAAAAAGGTCCGTTTTCATAAAATCAGAAGAGGAGATACTTTAAGTGAGATCAGCAAACGGTATGGTGTTTCCATGACTAAAATTTGCAGACTGAACAACATTTCTAAGAGAACAACGCTTAGAGTGGGAAGAAAACTAAGAGTTTATTAATAGTGAAGCTGGACATACTCGTATTTGCTGCACATCCTGATGATGCCGAGCTGGCTTGTTCCGGCACCATTCTTTCCCATATAGCAAAAGGTTATAAGATCGGAATTGTGGACCTGACTGTCGGAGAATTGGGCACCAGGGGAAGTGGCCCCTTAAGATTAATAGAGGCACAAGAGGCGGCAAAGATCCTGGGCTTGTCTGTTAGAAAGAATATGAATTTCAGGGATGGCTTTTTTCAGGTAGATGAAAGTCATTTACTGGAGCTTGTAAAAGAAATCCGCACCTACCGCCCGGAAATCATTTTCGCCAATGCCATTGAAGACCGACATCCTGACCATGGAAGAGGAGGTGAAATTATTGAAAGAGCTTGTTTTCTTTCAGGACTTGTAAAGGTGGAAACAGAAGATAATGGGGTGCCGCAGGAGGCCTGGCGACCAAAATTTGTTTATCATTATATACAGGACCGATACATTAAGCCGGATTTTGTGGTGGACATCACGCCCTTCTTTGACAAAAAAATAGAAGCAATCAGGGCATTTAAATCACAGTTTTTTGATCCGAGCAATGCCTCTCCCAATACTTACATATCTTCGCCAGAATTTTTGGATTTTATAAGAGCCAGGGCCGAAGAAATGGGACATTCCATAGGGGTGAAGTATGGTGAAGGATTTACTTCTTATAGAAAAATTGGCGTGGATGATGTATTTTCGCTGAAGTAATTTAGCAATTAAGGCGCTAACCGTTCAATCTTCCAATCTTTATCTTCTTTAGTAAAAACGATCCTGTCGTGAAGACGACTAAGTCTTCCCTGCCAGAACTCAATTTTATCAGGCTTCACAAGATATCCTCCCCAGTGCGGCGGTCTGTTTATTTCACCTTTAAACAATGTGGTATACTTTATCACATTACTCTCTAAAATTTCCCTGGTTTCGATCACGCTGCTTTGAGAGGACGCCCAGGCGCCGATCTGGCTTCCAATCGGACGGCTTTTAAAATAAGCATCAGAATCTGCTGTTGAGATTTTTTCGGCTTTGCCTTCTATTCTTACCTGTCTTTCGAGTTCCGGCCAAAAAAAGTCTATGGCTACAAACGGGCAATAGGCAATAGATTTTCCTTTTTCGCTGTTATAATTAGTAAAAAATATAAAACCATTTTCTCCTACTTCTTTTAATAAAACTATTCTGGAAGTGGGCCTGTTTTGAGAAGAGATGGTGGCAAGGTTCATTGCGGTGGGTTCATTAACCTGTGAATAGATCGCTTCCTCCAGCCATATTTTAAATTGCTCAATAGGATTTTTAGATATTGAAGTTAAATCTAATTGTGCATGTGAATATTCTTTTCTTATATTTCCAATGTTCTTTTCCATGTTCAAAACAGAAATGAATGCAATTTTACGCTTTAAAGTTTAGTTGTCTGTTTTTTTGGAAATTTTAATGTTATTATTAGTTCGAATTAATTTTTTATTCTAAAATAGGAATATGTTGGATGATAATTTTTCATTTGAAAAGATAAATAAAGGGGATATTCTGATTTCTGAGCCATTTCTTCCTGATGCCAATTTTGAGCGTTCTGTTATTTTACTTTGCAGCCACGATGAAACCGGGTCATTGGGATTTGTAATCAATAAGCCTTCAAAAGTTCAGATTAACCAGGTGGTGGAATCTGAAAAACACATTACGGATTTTGCATATATCGGCGGGCCTGTGGAGCAAAATACGCTTCATTTTCTCCATACGTTAGGGGATAAAATTGAAGGCAGTTTACCTGTTCACAATGGCATTTACTGGGGTGGAAACTTTGAACAACTTAGTGAATTGATAGCCTTGAAACTTATTAACAGTACGGAATACAGGTTTTTCCTTGGTTACTCAGGCTGGTCTGACGGACAACTGGAGGAAGAACTGAAACAGAAATCGTGGATTATCTCTAATAAATACAATAATGATCTTTTCGGCTATAAATCGGAAGACCTTTGGAGAATTGTTCTTAAAGACCTGGGAGGCAAATTCAAAATGATTTCAAATTATCCTCTGGACCCGCGTTTAAATTAAACTACTTTCATTAATTTTGTTATATTTATTACTGTTTTAAAATTGCAACCTATGGAAAAAGTTGATAGCATGGAAGTTAAAGAAGTAGACAATACACATAATGCAAATGAAAATGTACATGTGCTGGAGTCTGATTCTGATTTTTTACATGAGGACCATTCCCATTCTTCACATGAAGATACTTTTTCGGAAGAAGAAATTGATTTTCATAAATACTCTAAAAAGGAGCTTCTACATGCCATAGAAGAGCTTCAAAAGGAGAGTAACTTTAAGAAAATTGATGCCATTCTAAAGCAAATAAAACCTGTTTTCGATGAACAAAGGGAGAAAGAACGTTTGGAAGCGCTGGATAAATTTATCAAAGATGGGGGAGAAGCGGATTCTTTTCATTTCAAAGGTGATGAGTTAACAAACAAGTTTGACAAAGTGTACACTCAGCTCAAGGAAAGGAAGAACAATTACTTTCATCAGGCAGAGAAAGACAAAGAAAAGAATCTTCATTTAAAGAATGAATTATTAAATAAGCTCAGGCAATTTGTTGATTCGGAAGAAACTACAGAAAGCAATGAAGCCATCCGGCAGATTCAAAAAGATTGGAAAGCAATAGGCTCCGTACCTACCAGCTATAACCGCAACCTTTGGGCCAGCTATCATGCACTTTTGGACAGGTTTTACAACAACAGAAGCATTTACTTCGAGTTAAAAGAACTTGACCGAAAGAAAAATTATGAGGCGAAGCTGGAAATAGTGGAGAAGGCAGAAAAACTGGATGAGAAAACTTCACTTACTGAAGCGATAAAAGAATTAAATGACCTGCACGAAGAGTACCGGAACATCGGTCCGGTATTAAAGGAGCAGCAAGAAGGGCTTTGGCAAAAATTTAAAGCGGCTTCTGATAAAGTTTATGCCAAAAGAAAGGTTTTTATCGAGTCACGTAAAAAGGAAGAGGATGAAAACCTGGTTAAGAAAAAGGAAATCGTAGATTCCCTAAAACAATTTGAAGAATTTGATTCGGACAGGATCAACGCCTGGAACGATAAAACCAAGGAGATATTAGAGATCCAGAAGAAATGGGAAGCTTTGGGACCTGTTCCCAAAGAAAAAGCCAAAGAAGTCAACAAAGCTTTCTGGGGCGGATTTAAACATTTCTTTCATAATAAAAACATCTTTTTCAAAAAACTGGAAGCTTCAAGAGAGGCAAACCTGAAACAGAAGCAGGAGTTGTGCGAACAGGCAGAACAGCTTCAGGATAGTGAAGATTATGGAAATACGGCTCAGAAGTTAAAGGACCTGCAAGCCAAGTGGAAAACCATTGGGCATGTTCCTGAAAAATTCAGGGATCAGATCTATGAAAGGTTTAAGAAAGCCTGTGATGTCTTTTTTGAACATAAAAGAAGCAGCCTTAAAGGCAACAATAAAGAGCAGGAAGAAAATTATGACAGAAAGGTAAAAGTATGCGAAGCGCTCGAACAATTTGCTGAAAATAGCCCTGAAGACATCGGTATCCTTGAAAAATACCAGGACGACTGGAATCAGATTGGATTTGTGCCTTTAAATAAAAAAGCGGCAATAGAGGAAAGATTTCAAAAAGCTTCCGATAAATTCCTTGACAACCTTCAAAACATAAGTGAAGACGACAAGGAGAAGATAAAAATAATGTTGGAAGTAAATGCCTTGAGAAATTCTCCGTCCGGTCATAAAAAGTTATTCAAGAAAGAGCAGATGTTAAGGAAAAAAATATCCGAAGTAGAAAGTAATATTTCTACCTGGAAAAATAACATAGAGTTTTTTGCAAATTCAAAGAATGCCAATCAGTTAAAGGATGAGTTTAATGAGAAAATAGAAAGCGCATCTCAGGAGCTTGCCCACTTAAAATCACAGTTGAGCACGTTGACAAAACTTTCCTAACGGATTTTTATTGGAATAAATTTGCAGAAATGAATTGTTCTCCTATTTTTGCAACACTTTTTTAGAAAACAAATAAAAAAGGCCTCCTTAGCTCAGCTGGTAGAGCAACTGACTTGTAATCAGTAGGTCGTTGGTTCGATCCCGACAGGAGGCTCAAATAAAAAGCCACTTAAAAGATAAAACTTTAAGTGGCTTTTTATTTGCATAACAATTTACACAAACATTTTTTCCGGCAAAAAAAGATGAACTATGGACAGATCGACATCCAAAATGTTCGAAGAATTAGGCAAAGCAATTCAAAAAGAAATTAAAACTTTACTTTAGACAGAAATCTCGGATTTTAAAAAACAATATCTAACTTACGGAGAAGGGGGTAGAAGAGGAGGATGAGTTTTATAGGAAGAAATTGAAGAAGCTCCGGAAAGTTTATGAAGGTGATATAAAAGGGCACAAGACTATAAGCGATGAAAATCTTCTAAAAATTATGCTGTGGACATTCCGTATTAGCGAAAAGCGGTTTAAGTATCCATCAAAGCTCACTATTGTAATCCACAAAGACAAGATCGCCAAAATTAATCTTCTTGATATAAAATCTTCCAGAAACGGAGTATAGATGTCTTTTTGGCGTTCTCTTTTTTGATGAAGCAGAAAAAAGGGCGCTATGGGAGCATGAGGGAAGAATACTTATGTCAAATTTTGATATCAAACATTAAATCTATTAATTAAGGGTATAATTATGTATTGCAGTCGCCCTTAATGAAACAAATTACCTTCATTGATCTCGAAATTGAACCAAAAAGCCGAAAAATACTTGATATAGGGGCGGTAAAAAGTAGCACGAGTACTTTTCATAAAAACTCCGTCGGTGATTTTATCCATTTCCTAAACGGATCAGACTTTATTGCAGGGCACAATATTTTCAATCACGATCTAAAATATCTTGATAAATACCTAAACCAGAAGGGTAGGAATAATTTCAAAGTAGTTGATACCTTATACCTTTCACCGTTATTGTTCCCAAAATGTCCCTATCATGCTTTACCGAAAGACGATAAATTACAGACTGAGGAGCTAAATAATCCTTTAAATGATTCAATCAAAGCAAAAGATCTTTTCTTCGAAGAAGTCTCGGCCTTCCAGTATCTTGATGATAACTTAAAGCAAATCTTTTATTTGCTGTTAAGGAATAAAAAGGAATTCTCTGCTTTTTTCGATTATTTGGAATATAATCCTGGCACCAACAATCTTGAAACTGTATTAAGGGAAAGCTTTAATGAAGAAATATGTGGGCAGGCAGGTATAGGTAAAATGATTTTAGAAAATCCTATTGAGCTTGCTTACTGTTTAGCCTTAATTCATGTCAAGGATCAGTATTCCATTACTCCTCGATGGGTGATGAAGCTGTTTCCTGAAGTGGAGCGGTTGATGTATCTACTGAGGAATAAACCGTGTATATCCGGCTGTGCTTACTGCAATCAGTCATTAGACATTTATAAAGGCCTAAAGGGATTTTTTGGCTTTGACAATTATCGATCCTATGGTGGTGAGCCCCTGCAGGCAAACGCTGTAAAGGCGGCGGTGAATAGTAAATCAATTCTAGCAATATTCCCGACAGGAGGAGGGAAGTCGATTACCTTTCAGGTCCCTGCGCTGATGAGCGGGAAAAATGCCAAGGGTTTGACTGTTGTTATCTCTCCATTGCAATCGCTTATGAAAGATCAGGTGGATAACCTCGAAAAGAATGGAATTGTAGAAGCAGTAACGATAAATGGACTCCTTGATCCTATCGAGCGGGCAAAATCTTATGAAAGGGTAGAAAATGGCTCTGCAAGTATGTTATATATTTCTCCCGAATCGTTACGATCAAAAACTATCGAACGATTACTGTTGGGAAGAAATGTGGTTCGTTTTGTAATTGATGAAGCCCATTGCTTTTCCTCATGGGGGCAGGATTTTAGGGTAGATTATTTATATATTGGTGATTTTATCAAGAGTCTTCAGGAGAAAAAGAATTTATTGGATCCCATTCCTGTTTCGTGTTTTACTGCTACCGCTAAACAAAAAGTAATTGAAGACATCCGGAGTTACTTTAAAGAAAAGCTTTCAATAGAAGTGTTCCGATCAAAAGCATCGAGAACTAATTTACAATACAAAGTTTATCAGAGGGGAAACGAGGAAGATAAGTACAACCAGGTAAGGGATTTGGTTGAAGAGAAAAATTGTCCTACCATAGTTTATGTTTCTAGAACGCGTAAAGCCTACACTCTTGCTGAGAGATTAACGCAGGATGGATTTGTGGCAAAGCCTTACCATGGAAAAATGGATGCGCAGGAGAAAACAGCTAATCAAAATGCTTTTGTGGTGGGAGAAGTCCCCATTATGGTAGCGACCTCTGCTTTTGGTATGGGAGTAGATAAAAAGGATGTAGGGATGGTAATACATTATGAAATAAGTGATTCTCTGGAAAACTACATTCAGGAAGCAGGAAGAGCTGGCCGTGATGAAAGCTTATCGGCAGAATGTTTTGTGCTTTTTGATGAGGAGGACCTTAGTAAACATTTCATTTTGCTTAATCAAACGAAGCTACATAAAGAAGAAATTAATCAGGTTTGGCAGGCGATAAAAGAGCTTACAAAGTTCAGGTCGAAGGTTTCAAACTCCGCGCTGGAAATAGCAAGGAAGGCTGGTTGGGATGAAAATGTTCAGGAAATTGAGACAAGAGTTACCACAGCAATAGCAGCTCTGGAAGATTCAGGTTATTTGAAAAGAGGACAAAATGTGCCTAGGATATTTGCCAATAGCATCTTATCCAAAAATGCGCAAGAAGCAATAGATAAAATTAATGCATCAGGAAAATTTGATGAAAAACAGAAGGAAAAAGGAATAAGGATAATAAAAAAACTCTTCTCCAGTAAAAGTAAAAAGTCAGGAAATGACGAGGAAGGAGAGTCAAGAATCGACTATATCGCAGAAAGTCTGGGTATAGTGAAAGAGGAAGTAATTAAGGTAATTAGTTTACTAAGGGACGAGAAGATTCTTGCCGACCAGAAAGATTTAACTGCCTTTATAAAAAAAGGGGAGAACAAAAACAGATCGCTTAAAATATTAGAGAGTTACCTTATGATCGAAAGTTTTCTTTTGCCTTTGATGGAAGAAAAGGAGAAAACATTTAATCTAAAAGTGCTGAATGAGTCAGCAGAGAGTGAGGAATGCGTCGATGTTACTCCGAATAAAATAAAAACAGTCCTAAATTTTTGGGCTGTTAAAAATTGGATCAAACGTAAGAAACTTGATTATTCAAAAAACGACATCGTTATACTATCGCTTCAACCGGTAGAAAGGTTAAAAGAAAAGTTAAAGAAAAGGAGCGAATTAGCCCGATATATTCTGGATTACTTATTTCAAAAAAGTAAGTTGACGCTGAACGAAGAGGAACGCGAGGAAGTATTGGTTGAGTTCTCGGTGCATCAATTAAAAGAAGCATATGAAAACAGCTCTGACCTTTTTAAAATAGAGGTAACTCTAGATGATATAGAAGACACGCTTTTTTACCTTTCCAGGATCGAAACTATTAAAATAGAGGGAGGGTTTTTGGTGGTTTATAACAGATTAACCATTGATCGACTGCAACTTGATAATAGAAAACAATATAAATTCGAGGACTATGAAAAACTAAAACAGTTTTATGAAAACAAGGTTCAGCAGATTCATATAGTGGGAGAGTATGCAAAAAAAATGGTTGAAGACTATAAGGGAGCATTACAGTTTGTAGATGATTATTTTCAATTGAACTACAACTCTTTTTTGAACAAATACTTCAATCCTGCGAGGCAGAAGGAGATAAGAAATAATATTACCCCCACGAAGTTCAAACAGCTCTTTGGTGATTTGTCAGAAAGGCAATTAAGCATCATTAAGGATAAAGACACGCCCTACGCAGTAGTAGCTGCAGGTCCGGGAAGCGGCAAAACAAAACTATTAGTGCACAAATTAGCTTCAATGCTTTTGATGGAAGACGTAAAGCACGAGCAGTTGCTAATGATTACTTTTTCAAGAGCAGCGGCAACAGAATTCAAGAAAAGACTAAGGGAACTGATCGGTAACGCAGCTCACTATGTTGATATTAAAACTTTTCATTCATACTGTTTTGATTTGTTGGGAAAGGTAGGAAGCCTTGAAAAATCAGATATAATTTTAAAAAAGGCGATCGAAAAAATCAGGAATAAGGAAATAGAAGTGAGTGGAATTACCAAAACTGTTTTGGTAATCGATGAGGCACAAGACATGAATGAGGATGAATTTGCTCTGATTCTGGAATTGATGCAGCACAATGATCAAATGCGAGTAATTGCAGTAGGAGATGATGACCAGAATATTTATGAATTCAGAGGAGCTAGTTCGAAATATTTATTCCAGTTTATCAATGAAAAGAAGGCTCTAAAGCATGAATTAGTCGAGAATTTCAGGAGCAAAAGTAATTTGGTGGATTTTTCGAATCAGTTTGTAAAGCAAATAAGGAACCGTCTAAAAGAAAATCCTATTCAGGGCAAAAAGAAGGAGAAAGGGAAAATAAGAATAGTTAAGTACAAAAGTCCCCATTTAATTACTCCTTTAGTAAATGATATTTTAAGATCCGAATTGACAGGAAGTACTTGCGTACTTACTAATACCAATGATGATGCTTTTCAATTGGCAGGTTTATTGGTAAAAAGGGGATTAAAGTCAAAATTAATTCAAAGCAACGATGCCTTTAATTTATATAACCTTGCAGAAGTTCGGTTTTTTCTAAGTCGATTAAATATTAGGGACGATACGTATTTCATTAGCGATGAGTGCTGGGAACGCGCAAAGAGGGAATTGGTAACTCAATATTCTAAAAGCTCAAAACTTGAGATTTGTAAAAATATAGTTAAGGAATTTGAAGCGGTAAATAATGTAAAGAAATATAAAACAGATCTGGAGGTATTTATCAGGGAATTTAAGTTGGAGGATTTCATTAATCAGACTGGAGAAACAATTGTAGTTTCTACCATTCATAAAGCAAAGGGTAGGGAGTTTGACAATGTTTTCCTAATGTTACCTAATTTCAATTGTGATTGGGATGAAGGAAAAAGGCTTTTATATGTTGGAATGACCAGGGCAAAAGAAAACTTGATTATTCATCTAAACGGAAGTTATCTAGATTTTATTGAGGTTGATGGAATCGAAAGAATAGAAGATCATGGGGCTTATTCCGAACCTGATTCTTTTGTTATGCAGCTATCCTTTAAAGACGTCTTCCTTGATTATTTTTTTAACAAGCAAAACCACTTATCAAGTTTGAAAGGTGGAGATGAACTAAAGGTTAATGGAATAGAATGCTTTAATTCTCAAGGGCAACCCGTACTGAGGTTTTCCAAACAATTTTTAAATGTGGTGGAAGGAAAGAAACAGCAAGGGTTTGTGCTAAAATCTGCTAAGGTTAATTTTATTGTATATTGGAAAGGGGAGGGGATGGACCAAGAAGTGAAGGTGGTTTTGCCGGAGGTGGAGTTTGTGAGGGAAAAGGTAACCTAAGAAAAATTAGTAAAACATATTTTAAGGTAGTATAATAGGAATCCTTTTAATATGAATTCTCGCTCAATAAAGACTTGAACGTGATTAATAGACAACGAGAGCCTTTAAACTTCTGGTACAGTCGGCCAATTTGGTCTATTTTCCTTTACCCATTTTTACCACCTTCCCTGCGCTTCCTTTAAGGCATAAGGCTCTACTTCCTTTAGCACAGTTTCTTGTTTCCAATACTTTTGGTAAATAAAATTTACCACCAGGTCCTGCTGAATAGCATGAAGCGGTCCGTGAAAGTGATGGGTCCCCAAGGGTTTTCTTTTTTCAAAATAAACATAAGGAGAAATATTGCCTCCAATTTGTAAGGTATTGATGATGTCCAGGGATTCAAGCAACCTTGTATGAGTGTTAAACTCCACCTCATCCTTATTGATGTGATAGGTTTTATCCTTATTTGAATAACTTATTTCAATGCTATATAAAGCCCTGATATCTTTGATGTCTCTGGATATTGTTCTATTTGAAACTTCAAAATTATAATCAGACTGAACCGACTGTTTTAACAGATATTCTTTTAGCTCAATTAAATTAAGCTTCTCCAACTTAAAGCGTTTATGATATGATTGTAGCGAAGAATAGTTTCCCTTTTTGACATATTTTACAATTTACACAAATATGGGAGGGAGGTAGGATAAAATGTGGCGGAGTCGAGGTTTATTTCAAATAATAAGACCAAATGGCACTTCTTTTTTAATATACTTTTTGTACTTTGTCAAAATTTTATCAATGCGTTTACTCGAGAAAGTACTAGTTACAATATTCATTATAATTCTTTGTCTCCAATTATTTCCTTTTCCTGGAAGCGCCGCTTTATTTTTGGCATGTTCCTGGCTGTTGTCAGGTGCGTATTTTATAGGAGGTTATTGGCTTTTTAAAAGAGGGGATTCAAAAGAAAACCCGCTTTCAATTATTGCAGGTATTGCGTTTGGACTGGCAATTTTTACAGTACCGTACTCAGCGTGGATGAGGAAAGATACTCTGTACATTGTTATGCCCGCGGTAAATATTCTATTATTCATGTTTCTTCTGGCTTATCTTTTTATCAAAAGAAAGGACTATCCAATGGAAACGAATAAAGTTCAGCTTCTGATTAGGTCAGTTGTAATCCTGGTTATTACTTGCTTTTTCTCGTACTCGCCGATGTCGTTCAAACCTTATCGGGAAGTTCTTAAAGCGTTTAATCAACGATCAGAACATCTCACTGTTAATATTTTGATGTTTGATTATACCTATTTATACGAGGATGCAATCAATTCCCAAAACTGTGAAGGGGCCATACAGTACGCAGAGCATGCAGTAATGCTTGGAAGACAATGGCTTGGCTCTGATACTGTCGGAATGGACAACGATATCTCTGGCATTGCCGGAACCTACGAAAACTTAATTGAAGCCTACCAATGTAAAGCAGAGAAAGAGAGCGACTTATCAAATTATTCTGTAGCCCTTAACTATTTTATGGAGGCTGAATCGCTTTTAAACAGCAATAAATATTTTGACGATTGGGCTTCAAAAAAATGTTGGATATTAAATGATATAGGAAATGCTTATTATGGATTGAAAGACTGGGAAAAAGCAAGTTTCTATTATTCAAAAGCAATTGAAAGACATGGAAAAATTAAAATCAATGTCCAAAAAGGGTTGGCAAGGTTATATTCTAACCTCGCTAAAGTTAAGTATCGTCAAAAATATTATGATGAGTCGAACCTACTTTTCAGAAAAGCAAACTATCAACTAAAGGATTCGGTTCAGCAAAGATCCAAACATGATTTAAATGAAAACAATTTAGGAATTGGTAAGAACCTGCTTCTCCTTGATAGGATTCCTAAAGCTTCTGATGTCCTTAACAAGGCATTATTAAATAGTAAACAATCAGCGGAATATTATGGGGAGTTATGTCTATACTATGGAATTGCTTCTTTTAGGCTGAACGAATTTAAAAAATCGGATTCTTTGTTAAAGAAAGCCCTAGATACTTTTGAAAAAGAAAAAAATATATCCGGAATAGTTGGTACCTATCAAATTCTCGCTCATTTAGCATTTACCTTATCTGATTATAATAAAACACAGCAGTACCTAACTAAAGGAATTCATTTAGTAGAAAGAAATGCAGGAAAAGATGCAAAAGATTTAAGATCATTTAAGATTCTACAGGGAAAGTTAGACCATACATTAGGAAAATATCGGGATGCGAAATCTAACTTCGAGAATATATATAATTCTTTGAAATACAATAGTTCCTCTGATGACATTGAAGAGGTTTTAACGTACTTGGCAGAAGTAAACCTGGATCTAGGGGAGTTTTCGGAAGCCAGACAAAATATAGACACAGCATTTCATATTGTTAAAGATTTTCATTCTGTAACTATTCGTTCTAGTTCCTTTTACAATACTATTGCCTATGTAAATTATGCCTTAGGGAAAAAAGAATTTGCTGATTCTCTTTATAATGAAGTTATAAAAGTAAATGCAGAAAATCCGAATACGTTGTCGGTGTCTGATGGATTAAATGGCCTTGGATTGTTGTCGATGTCTTCAAAAAAGTATGAGAAAGCAGATTCCCTTTTCAATAAAGCCTTGGCGATTAATTTAAGTTTGCTTGGCAGTGAAAATTCGTCTTACGCTACTATTCTCTTAAATCTTTCTCATCTAAAATTCTATATGGAGGATTTTAAGGGATCTAAACAATTGCTATCTAAATCGGAGATTATTAATAAAAAGTTTTTGGATAAAAGTCATGATTTCTTTGCCGATGTATATTTTTTACGGGGAGAAATCTTACTTAAAGAAAGAAGTAAAACCCTAGCAAAGGAAAACTTCCAAAAGGCTTTAGAAATTTATGAAGGAAAATTTGGGAGCACACATCCAAAAACAGTGGCAGTGAAAAGAAAATTAAAATCTTTAAAAAAATGAAAAGGATACTTTCCATAAAGCATTGGCAATTATTTTTGATTTCAGTGCTGGCTCTTTTCCTGTCGAGTTTTACTGTTGTTGATTACCCAATAATCACTCTCCTTTTAAATTTGTTAGGATCTCTGATTACTCTCATTATTCCGTTCTTGCTCGGATATTATTTGTTTTTTTATTTAGATGATCAAATAAATCTCAATTATAAACTTTTTGTGATTAATAGCTTCATAGCCCTTGGATCCTTTTTATTTGTTCTATAATTTTTAGGAAGGAGGGAATTAAATTAAATGGGATTTATGCTCTTGCAGTGTTCTACATATTTTATGCATTTATTCATCTTTTCGCCTTTCCGACCAAAGTTTTAAGGTCACTGGAAAAAGGAGAGGAGGCAAAGTTTTCAGAATATATCGGATATTTTTTCTTGATAGTTTTCTTTCCGATCGGAATTTGGTTTCTTCAACCTAAAATAAATAGGATAGTTAGCACAAATTCAAGATGATTATTATCAAGGTATATTATGGCGTTACATTAACAAACTTGTCAAAGCTGACTCCTACACCAAAATCCTTTACCGTTTTCCAGATCGTTAACTTATTAAAGTCTTTTGCTATCGCGTCGACATTTGTTGTCGTAATATTTTAAGATCCGGTACTTCATGAGAAAAGGGCTCAAAATGATCTCCAAACTTTTCCAAGATAACTTGTCCTTCCAAAGAGCTATCAATATCGTATTTCTAATTATATATTTGCCTTAGTGAAAAAACTATATATTATTGCTGGATGTAATGGTGCGGGAAAGACCACTGCTTCCTATACTATTTTGCCAGAAATTTTGGATTGTAAGGAGTTCGTAAATGCAGATGAAATTGCAAAAGGACTATCCCCATTTCAACCGGAGAAGGCAGGCATAGAAGCAGGCAGGGTTATGTTGAATAGAATCAAGTCCTTACTTGAATTGGGAGAAAATTTTGCTTTTGAAACTACTCTTTCAACCAAAAGCTATGTGAGTTTCTTAAAACAAGCAAAACAGCTTAATTTATAATATTTCCTTGTTATTCTTTTATCTTAACTCTCCTGAGTTAGCTGTTTCCAGAGTAAAGAGTCGGGTAAAAGAAGGTGGTCATAACATCGCAGAAGAGGTCGTAAGAAGAAGGTATGCGAGTGGTTTAAAAAACTTTTTTAAGCTATATTTGTCTATCGTCGACAACTGGATCCTTATTAATAACTCTGGCGACCCCTTCCAAATTATTGCAGAAGGATCGTTTGATGAAATAGACGTTCAGGATAATGAATTATGGGGGCGTTTAAAATTGGAATATAATGGTTAATAGAAAGGAGCACAAAGAAGAACGAGACAAAATCGTTAAAGGCCTAGAAGAAACCTATCGTAGACTTGTAGAATTTAAAAAACAGAAAAATAGTCCACTTGTTGTGTCAAGGAATGGCGAGGTAGTAGAGATCCAACCCAACGATATACCTCCAACTACAATCTATAAGCGGGATTAGAGCCCATGCAACAAACGAAGCAACAACCAATGAAACACTCTGCAAAAGGTTGAGATGTTCGAAATATTGAATGACTAAGTTCGTCTAATTATTTTACTTCCAACTATAAGCGGCATATCTGCGACTTTTCTAGCAGATTTTTTGGACAAGAATGGATATTCGCCAGTAGGCGATTTATTGTCATTTTATGGGCCTCCTTGTACTCTTTTGTCTGCCAAAGCTCGGATCTTTCAGCAAAATTGAATATTGAAATTATTGTATTAAAGATTGTCTCACCATATTCAGAGATTATCATCTGTTTATCCTTATCACTGAGCCATATAACTGAATTAATGGAATGAATGGAATTGCTAGAATTTCGGTGTCTGAATCACGGATTTAAAAGGGATTTAAGGATTAGTTGGAAGCGATATCGCCATTCTTTGCCGTCATTGCGAGGCACGAAGCAATCTGTTGCGACCTGCTTCGACAACCTCTCGATGCCGCCCATCTCCAAAGTCCCCGTCATTGCAAGGTACGAAGCAATCTGTCAGATCTTAGCAAAAGGTTTTCTATTTAATAAATTGTCATGATTCGGGCAGATTGCTTCGCGAAGGGGCTCGCAATGACGGCAGTTTAATAGGCTTTTACTTTTGTCTGAACCTGAATTAATGTGATGGTTGGAATTTTTGGAATTTGGGTTGTCTGAATCACAGGTTTAAAAGGGATTTAGGGATTACACAGAGTGGCTGTAATAATCCTCGCCAAGCCGCAAAGGGGATGTCCACCACTAGCGGGGGTAGGGGGTGGAAAAATTCCAGATATGTGTATTTCTACTTAATAGTTTTCTGGAATTTCCAGCGAGTACGAAGCAATCTGTTGCGGCCTGCCCGATAAGGTTTCGATGCCGCCCATGTATGAAGTT
>DASPJL010000173.1:0-33575 GCA_035628645.1 Cytophagales bacterium
AAGCCCAATGTTTTCAATGTTTACAGGAAAGCCTGCGGCTGATTTTTGTGGACTCGCATGGGCCACATAAAAGCTGTCTATGGCAAAATATCGCCCAGCTTCATCCGCCCTTGTGCTTAATTTGAGTCCTTCAAAATTTACTCCTCTGAAATTCAATCCCGGTATTGCTCCAAAATCACCGGTAAGATGTATGCCTCCATGCAAATTGGCTGAAGCATGATCGCCTTTAACAGGATCATTAAAACCTATGACAATATCAGAGTTGGGCTTAAAAAACATTTTCGCGTTTCCCCACATGGGGATATTCAAGGTATCCCTTGTGTACACCCTGAACTGGTAAGCGAAATCATCTTCTTCGTAAGAGAGGGCCATTTTATATTTTAAATGGGCACCCGGCTCAAAGATTGGCATTCCGATTCTTCCTGCCATTCCAGCTTCCCGGAAGGTATTGGAAACAAAGGCGATATTTACGGTATCTATCGCAAATCCCCACCCTTCAAAATTTCCTTCGGATACTTCAAGGATGTTTCTTGCAAAAATATTGGCTGAAAAACCGGTTTTATCTATAATAATATGATTTACCCCAAAAGAAGTCCTTCCTCCCGAAGTTGTATTGGCAAATTCAGGAGGCATCCTTACTTCCACCACTTGCATATAAAAGCCTTGCCAAGTATTTGCCAATCGGGGATTGGCAAGCAAAGCAGAATCCGCATAATGTCTGGGAAATATTAAACCCACCGGATTCTCCAAATCTGAAAAATCCAGATAGGCGTTAGAGGCAACCCATCCCCACCCATCAAGTCCCGCTACCTGGAAAGGAGTGAAATCAATCGAGGCGATCCAGTTGTTTCCACGACAAGCTTTGGCCGAAAAAGTGCCTTTTACAAAACCTGTTCCTGCTGTTCCATCCACATTGTCGGGCACGACCATATTTCTTGGAAAGGTTGCCTCTCCCCTTACCTGCATACATTTAAATCCCCTGCAGTCCCAGGCTACATAAGTGGCTCTCGTTGTATCTCCAGCTTCCGCGCCTTTAAACGCGAATTGTGTTTCCCCTTCCTGCACTACCAACCAATCACGGGCTAAATAAAGTCTTCCTTCATCCCCTAATCCAGAAGGAGTGATGCATAAATCTTTTACACCAAAAGCCATCAACCCGTCGCCAATTGTTGGAAAGTTTAAATTCATTACGGCATCTACAATGGCTCTTTCGGGAGAGAACTCAATATTCACCACTCCTATTACATACCTGTTCCCTTCAATTTCACGGTCAATCCCAATTGGCATACCTATTTCCCTTGTTCCTGAAAAGAGACTTACCAATCTTTCTCCATCCTGAAGGAAACCATTCAGATTTTCCGACTCGGTTTCACTCATGGAGAGAACACCGCCAATTCCAGTAGTAATTTCTTCTGTAGCGAAAGCTCTGTCTGCCTTGGCTTTGACTGTTCCTGCAAATATTGCTCCATCAGAATTGTACTGAATACTGGTGAAATCAACAAGGATCTTAACATCATTCAAAAAGGGAATGGTTACAAAACCCTCTCCTGTAAATGTATTTACGGAAGTACTTGAAACGGTCCTTACTGTTAAGGTGAATTTTCCTATTCTTAAGGTATTTCCTGCTGTCAATCCTGATGCAGATGTTCTGTTGGTGACAGCTTCAGCAATGCAAGTACTGATGCAGCCGCCGGGAATAGAATCTCTCTCCGCGATTTCCGGAGTAGCCGTATTACTGATTATAAAAAACCATGTCGGACTAGTAACATAGAAGGAATTATCACTTACATTGTCAGGAGAATTCATCCATTTCACCCTCCAGTAATATTTTCCATTGGCAGTTATTGTGAAGTTTTCCCGAAGGTCTTTGTAAAGCTCGTTTTTAATAATGGTGGGATCAGTATTCAGATCCGCATTGTATCCTAGTCTTCCCGCTATGGTATGCACGATCTCTGAAAAACGGTCATCTTTACTTACTTCAATTACCCATCTTTCATCTACTATTCCGTTGAAAAAAGTTGTTCCAGTAGCCCTTGTTGCCTGGACAATCGCAAAGTCTGGCATCAATCTCGCGGGTTCAGGTCCTGTCTTCCAAACAAATTCTATTGAACCGGGAGGAATGGTATCTCCATTCACAGGAAGCTTTAGCTCGGATGGTCCCATTCCAACTTTAAAATTGACCGTTCCCACATTTCCCAAATGACTTCTGCTTCCCTCCTCAATCTCAACATTTGCCGTCCATTGGTAAGTCTTCGTTTTATCAAAACTAAAATCGGTGGAAATCTCCGTTTGATTTTTGCCCACAGCAATATGTTGAGCCTGAGATTCCGTAATATCTCCAAAACCTGTAACTTCTCTTTGCGCGCGAAGCGGCCCTCTCGGCCAGTTGAGATCTCTACGATGGCTGTATTTTTCTGAAGATCCTTCAATTAATCTAAAATCAGATATAAACCTGGAATATGAATTATTATAAGGTTCATATTTTACAATAAATGGAAAATAACTAAAGGGAATAACATCACCGTCCTGGGGATAAAAGGCTGAAACACCAAAGCCTCCGGAACCCGGTAAAGCGTTTCCATAAGTAAATTTGCAAATTTCTCCTTTCCCATCTCTCTCAAAAACTATCTCTTCATCCAGGTCCCTTGCTGAGATTTGGAAGGCATAAACCCGTCCCTGCTCCAGCACTACGTCGTCAGGAATTAATAAATTATAAGAAGTAACATTTTGAACATCCACTTCAAAAACGGGTGGCGATGAAAGCATGGCGTCATAGCTGCTTCTGGTTGGCGGCTCTACTTCCACCATTCTTATATGAAAATTAATATTTCCTGATCTTCCCGCAGGAGGAATCCAGGTCCAGGTGATTGGAATATTTCCTCTTGTACCGTCAATTACTTCATCACATAAAGGTTGAATAATTACGGGAGGATCAACATAATTTACTTCAAACGAACCACAACCTGAAAAATCATCCGGAATTGGAGAAAGGAATCTTCCTGGCACCATGCAATCCATCAACCGTAGGCAAAGTTTATAATTCCCGTCTGGCAGGGCTTGATTTCCCCTGATCACATCCATGGTTGTGTTTCTGTATGAAAGTCTGGAAGGATCAAACATTTCGGCAAGGTCCATTCCTGTCAGGGTTATTCCCCCAGGTGGAACCTCTATGCATGAAGTTCCCGGATTTGCAGGATCGCTGGAAATGGATAAATCCCGATCCTCATTTTTTAAGCTTCCTGTAATCACAACCTTATAATTCTCTGTTGTAGGATTTGTGATGTTTATAAAAACATTGCTTGAAGAAGAAACGAAGTCCGTCAACCTTATGGGATAAGGTGGAGCAACCGTTACCCTCACTTCAAGAGGAGTAGTTTGGGTAAAAGCCCCATTTGCTCCTCCTGCAAAAATTAACAGGGCAAAGGTCAGCTTCAGAAAGTTTTTAAATATAAGTTTCATTCGTAAATGGGTTTGAGGAATGAGGTTCGGGGTACGAGGATGTTAAATAAATACTTCATTGTCTCTTTCTTTCAATCGTTCATTTTTAGCGTATTTTGTGATGCTTTTCTTAATTGGCTTACTTGTCCCAAATTCTTTTCGGAATTAGCATATGAGCACATTATTAATTATCACATTTACCACGTTTCATTAAAAATTAAATGTATATCCTAAATTCGCCAGGAGGTCCCTGATCGCTTTTATATCATCGCTCACCGCTGACCTGGTGATGAAATTACCACTCAAGTAAAGACTGTGATGTTTATTGATGTTGTAATTTCCTCGGGCATTTAAGGACATGGTATTGCTGTGTTTTTGCCCATCCATTCTGTTGATAAAGTAACTTAGGCTTCCATTCAGGGAGAGCTTATTTTCCAAAAACCTTTTGTTCACTCCAAAGGAATATCCCCACCTTACCGTGGCATTTTGTGCTGTTTCAAATTTGTTCACATTGATATTTGCATTGATCCCAAACTTGTTGGGATTATTGCTGAACCTGTAGGAAAGATTTGGATTGATAGAGGTTGTATTACTGTTCACTTCCGACATATTATTATCGTCAAGGAAGGTTTGATAATTCAGACCAAGATTAACTGTATGCCGGATGTCTTTATTTCCCAGATTTAAAAAGGTATTAAAATTCAGGTTGTGGGAAAATTGTTCAAGCTTTAAAGTATCATATGAGGTTCTGATGTTTCTTTCCTGGTTAATCCTGTAATTGGTATAAAAAGCGTTTACCCCGAACTTCCCTGTGGGTGTATAGGATATATTGACGGAAGAGATTCTTCTTAAGGTTTTATTCAATTTATCATTGAAAAGGTTATTCCTCTGAAATCCTACACTCCCGTTAATCCTGACTTTGCTTTTAAACATTGACCATGAAGGTGCTATGGTAATATTCTCCATGTCATTGTTTAAGAAATAGGAGCCCATGGATTGATAATCAGGCTCTACCCTTGAATATTGAAGTCTGAGTTGAAGAAGTTTCAACCTCATGTTCAGACTTGCTTTTCCGGCCATCGTAAATTCAGTGGACGCGTTGGGAGTAAGTAAACCAGTTACAAAAAAAGGAATCCTATATTGTTCGGTATCTATTCTTTCGGAATTTCTATTATGGGTATAGCTGCTGAATCCATAGTCCAGATCAAATGAAAATATCTTTAAAAAGACTTGCCGGGATTTAATTCCATAAACCAGGTTTTCCGCTGCAACGGCTACTGACGCGAGTGAATCAGTCAATGAATTTACGTTGTCCCTTCCCTTAAAAACTATCAGGTCCAAAAAATTATTATTCGTGCCAATTCCTACTTTAGCCGCCCATCCTGTTCTTGAGAAGGCAGGGCGAATGATCTCTTCGGCTAAGGTATCAATCGGCTGTTCAATCGCTTTTAAAAACCTGCCATACATAAATCCGAGTCTGAAAATAGAAGGATCCGCTTCAATCCCAGCGCCTAGAAAAGTATGATTGGACAAAGTATAATCGGAAAAAGAAAGGCTTCTATAACCCAAATGAATTTTAAGCCACTTATAATAAGGACTTACTCCAAATTGGTTAAATGGCTGACGAAAATCCTTGTTCTTTTGACTAAAAGCGAAGGAAAAAGGAAGGCTAAGTCCATAAATTGAAACAGTTGGAGATCCTGAAATAGTCCAGAAAAAAGGATCTCTTGTAGGATTTTCCCTTGAACTCGCATAGGTATTTAACCTGAGCGAAATATTCCCGGAAAAGTCCACAGGCTTTTCATTCTTTAAATTTCCTAAGTCTTGGGCACCGACGGATGTAAAAATGGCAAGGAAAAAAATCAGGAAAATAAAAGTAGCCGAATAAAATTGAGTTGGCTGCAGCCAAAATTGCTTCTCCTCTCCTTTTGATTGTAAAAATAGCAGGTCTGACGTCTCTTTCATTTATTCGATAGTTATCAGCCTGATTAATTGATTACCAAAATCCGCTATATAAATTGTAGTGTTCGAAGAAACAACCAAACCCGTAGGTTGATTGAAAGTAGCATTTGTGCCCGTTCCATTAGCGCTTCCCGCGCTGCCATTTCCCGCTATTGTGGTTACTGCGCCTTGTGGTGTAATTTTTCTAATGGTATGATTGGAAAGTTCAGAAACATAGACGTTTCCTGAGTCGTCACAGCTCAAGCCATAAGGATTATTAAAAGTCGCGGCAGCACCTGCTCCGTTTTGCAATCCCACCGCTCCACTTCCGGCCAAAGTTGTTACTACTCCGGTTTGCGTTATTTTTCTTATTCTATGATTATTCCGATCGGCTACATAGACATTTCCATTTCCATCTACAGCGACATCTGTTGGGAGATTAAATCGCGCAGCGGTTCCTGTTCCATTTACAAAATCGGCAGTTCCATTGCCTGCCAATGTCGTCACCACTCCTGCTTGAGTTACTTTTCTTATTGCATTATTGTTTTGATCTGCTACATATAAAATTCCCGATTCATCAATCGCTAATCCTACCGGATAATTAAATTGTCCTGTTGGAGAATTAGGCCCGGAATCTGCAAAACCGGCCTGAGGAAAACCAGCTAAAGTTGAAACAACACCAGAAGTATTTATCTTTCGAATACAATGGTTTCCATTGTCGGCTACATATACATTTCCCACGGCGTCTACCGCTATTCCTGCCGGATGATTAAACATGGCTTCTGTCGTTTTACCATCATTGTAACCCTGCTGACCAGTACCGGCATAAGTTGTAATCACGCCTTGGGGAGTAACCTGTTTAATTACATTATTGGCATAATCCGAAACATACAGAGTTCCATCAGGGCCTACCGCTATTCTAACTGCCTGGTTTAATTGAACAAAGGTACTTACCGTAGAAGTTTGAATATAGGTAAAGACTGGACCTGTCGCGGTAATTCCATTTGTAGTTACTGATACTGTCCCAGTTCCCGCGGCATTGGGAACTGACACTGTAAGGGAAGTATGCGTAGCTGAAATAATAGTAGCCAGTACCCCATTAAACCTAACCGTATTTTCATCGGTTACCGAAGAAAAGTTTGTTCCTGAAATCATTACCTGCGTTCCGGTTTGACCTGAGGTTGGATTAATACCGGCAATTGTTATGGGTTTGGTTGTAATTTCTACTTTATCCGTACTTGTTAGATTGCCATCAGAAACTTCCAAAATCAGTACATATTTTCCGATTTTATCCAATGTGAAATTTGGATCGCTCTTGTGGGTATCACTAAGAGTTGCACTGCTTCCAGGAGGTTTACTTTCAAATGTCCAATGGTAGGTTATAGGATCCTCATCAGGATCTGAAGAGCCATTGCCATTGAGGACAATGTTTGCACCGATGTCTACACTTTGATCAATTCCAGCGTCAGCGACAGGAGGTTGATTATCTAAGTTGGCTGTAACTACAACCGTATCCAAAGAAGTATTGGTACCGTCAGAAACCGAAAGTTGAATTTGATACCCGCCGGGAAGGTCCGGAGTAAAGTCCGTTTTAATTGAATCCGCTTTTATAAAACCTGCCCCACTTTGAGCAGGTTTAGAGATAAATGACCATAAAAAGGTAAGATTATCTCCATCAGGATCAGAAGAGTTACTCCCGTCTAAAACTACCTCAGCACCAACCTCAACAGACTGATCGCTTCCCGCGTTCGCGACAGGCGCTCCATTCCCCTTCAAAATAGTTATTACAATTGAATCCCTTGAAATGTCAATCTGATCGGAAACAAGAAGCCTTACCATGTACACTCCTTCAAGATCAGGAATTATTCTTGCCTTAACAGAATCAGGGTTTACAATATCCGCTTTGCTTCCTGTTGGTTGCGTAACTACAACCCATTGAAAGGAAAGCAAATCATTCTCTTTATCTGAAGAATTATTCGCGTCTAAAAGAATTAATTCTCCCGCTTTTGCAGATCGGTCCTCTCCCGCCTGTGCTATTGGAGGAGAGTTAGGGATAAGTTGATCAGGTTCCCTGCAGTTAAGCAAGGAAAAGAACAGGATAAGAAAAATTACTTTAGCAGGTAAAAGTTTCATGCATAGGTTATCTGTTTAATGCTTTTGATAATTGGTTGCTGCTTCATGGCAGAAAAAATTATAATTATCCTAAGCCTTACTGTTTTTCAAGTCTTATGAATATTGTATTTAAAATATTCAGTAGTTGCTTGTCAATTGATTTTTACAAATTCAACCCTTCTGTTCAAAGCCCTTCCTTCTTCTGAATCATTGGACGCGACCGGTTTACCCGCGCCTTCTCCTTCTGTTTGTATCCGATCTTCAGAAATGTTGTAATTTTTAATTAAATACGCTTTAACTGCATTGGCCCTTTTCGTAGAGAGCTCCTGATTATAAGCATCTTTACCTATGTTATCGGTATGTCCTATAATTTTGACGCGAATATAATTATTTTCTTTTAATGCTTGTCCGAAGCCATTTATTATTCCAAAGGATGAGGACTTTATCTTATCACTGTTAAAGTCAAATTGAATTTCATTGGTGGAAACATTTCCCTTTTCCATCCACTCTTTCACAATAGCGCTTCGGGCATCTGTGCCTGCTTCCGCAATTCTGAGATTGGATATATAGAAGGGTTTTTTAGAGGCAGGCAATATTTCGGCTGCCCTGAAATGAAAGTTATTTCGCAGAGAAGATGGTTCGAAAGCCCTGGGCAAATCAAACACTTTCTCTTCGTCCATATAAAGCCTGATGCGACTTTTATTTACCGCTATCCCAACATGGATTACCTTTCCAGCCATTTCGGCTACCGGGAACTCCTTTGTACTTTCTCCGCCGGAATAGAGCCGTGAGGAACTAGCGATAATATCCGAGGCATGGTCAACTTTAAAGTAAAAGATCTTTTTATACTTCAATCCATCTTTTGCCGGGTTTTTGTTTTCTGAAAAACCAAAGGTTAAAGGACTTCTTCCAGGCTTGGTAAGATACACAAGATCAAATTCGATAGTAAAATTCTCAGGAAGCACCTGATCGGTTTCAGCAAAAGTGATGGTGTTATCTGGAATACTTATCCACTTTCCGGGGATACCTTCCATGCTTATTATTTCACCTGAACCATTGGTATTCCATTTAGCAGGAAAGTCGCCAATGGCATCTTTTTCAAAATCATCAGAGAATAATAATTTATTCCCTGGTTCAAAATCATAATTGGAGTTGACTTTAACTTCAACGTTGGTCGCCGCTTCAACTCCTTCTGTCGATTCATCAGGATCTGCAACAGCCGGTTTATCTGATTTTTTAGGCGCTTTCTTTTTAGCTGAAGAGCTTTCGGTTAGTGCGTCGTCTACGGGTTTATCTGTTTCGCTGTCCGCTTTATCCAGCACTTTATCAATATTTCGGTCTACTTTTTCTTCCACCTTTTTTGATACTTTTCTTTCTAACTTTTCATCAAAGTCTTTAAGAATTTGTGAATAAGCAGCAAGAGGCGCTAATAATAGAAGAATGAAATAAATTTTATACATGGCCGGTAATTTAAGGTGCCTTTCAATTATAAATAGGTTTGAGGTAAGAGGTACAAGAATTTGGTCAGGAGCTTCTTACTTCGTTGCTTCAAACAGACAATGTCATTCGCTTTTGTTTTGCTAAATGAAGAAATGATGGTTTCATTATAAAGTGCATGTAACAATTACCTAATTCATTTTTGTATAAATGTATTGGTATTCTGCCGGTTATTTTTTTAAATTGGACGATTGATCCAATTCAAAGGACGGTTGGGTTAGTTCATTTTCCATTTAACTAGTGACTTTAATTTTCCCTTTTAAAATCTGTAGTATGGCAGCGATCCCTCGCGCATTGATATGGTTTTCTTTGCTGTTTTTATTTTCTTTTTTTTGTAAAGGAATACCTGCAGATACTTTAAAAATGAAAGGTTTTAAGGGAATGTCATCATCTCAGCATATTCCTTTCCTACAAAAATTCTATGGGGAAAATGAAAAGAAAAAGTTGAAGGTTCCACCTGTTTTACAGCCGCTTCTAGAAGATGACAAATATGCTTCATACACCTACTGGTATAAATTTCCTGTCAAAAACAACCAGGACATTGATGATACACTTTATATTGAAAACAAGTGGTTCTTTGAGGCTTTTTGTTTTGTTTTATCAACAGAAAACGAACTTTTCTTTTCGGACAGTTTAGGATTATGGGTGAATCCTTATAACAGGTATTTTCCGAATGAACCTTATATAGGTGTTATTCCCATACCTGCCCATACCACTGTGGAGGTCTACGTAAAAAGTACATTCCGGAATGAGGCGTCAAATTGGAAACTCCACGACAAAGCTTCCATTTACCAGTACATTTATTATCAAAAGCAGCGGTTGGGAGTGCAGACCTTAATTAACACTTTGTCACTGGGCTTTTTAGGTTTTGTTTTTCTCTTTTTTCTTTTATTCGCGGTTTCCGCTAAACAAAAGTTACATACCTCCTATTGCTTTTACTTATTTTTTGCGCTCGTCTACTGCTTTTCCCAATGGAACGAGCTTCCTAATCATGCGCAGGCATTGATGTATAAGTTGTCAATGTTAAGGTATTTTTTGAATGAGACAGCTGTAGCCTGGATGTTTGCTTGTTATATTGTTTTCTCCGACCTTTTATTGGGAATTTCCCAACAAAAAAAATGGTTTGGAAAATTGCTGAAAATAGAAGTTGGCATCTTGTTTATTTATGGACTGCATCATTTGGTTTTTAAATTGGCAGGTTGGGATGAATCGGAAATACTGAATTATAGTTCCTTTTATTTTCGAATAATATTTATGCCAAACCATATTATTATTCTGGCCTATATTGCCTTTGCTATAAGAAGCAAGCTTAAATCTTTTTTTTTACTCGCTAATCTCTTTTTGCTGGCAGGAGTCGTTGCATCAATTTCGGTGGATTTCGGGCTTGGCGTCCTAACCCTGTACAGCAATGTTATTCATCCTGGCGCATTGCTTCAAATGGGTATTGTAGGGGAAACCATCTTATTCTCACTGGCACTTGGATACAACCATATCCTTATCACCCAACAGCGCGATCAGCATAAAAAACAATACATAGAACAGCTCCAGGAAAATAACAAGATCATTGAAAATGAGCGGAAAGTATTGGCTCAAAAAGTTGAGGAAGCAAAGAAGGAAATTCTTGAACAACAAGCCCAGATAGAGGCACGAAAAATGGCCCAGGTAAAAACAGAATTTGAAAATAAAATACAGGATCTAACCATCCAGTCTCTTGAATCGCAAATGAATCCTCATTTTTTATTCAATGGACTAAGCGCAGTGAGGGACCTGGTCCTCAAAAATAGGAAGGATGAGGCTATGCAATACATGAATACTTTCGCTTTGCTGTTAAGGACGAGTTTAAACCATAATCGAAAACAAAGTATTTCATTGCAGGAGGAACTTGAAAGTACCAGCCACTACCTGCAAATTGAGAAACTTCGCTTTGGAACGGAGTTCAGCTTTGATATAAAAATCTCTCCTGAGGTAGACACTGAGGATGTTGATGTACCGCCGAAATTATTACAACCCATTGCTGAAAATGCTGTAAAACACGGGTTACGGCATAGCAGCAAAAACATAAAGAAAATAAGCATAAAAGCCACAAAGGAAAAAGGAGATATCTGGATACACCTGGAAGATAACGGAATCGGTCTGGCGGCATCACAAGTATTAAATGAAAAATATCCACTGGAAAGAACGCACTTGGGGCTAAAACTGATCGAAGAAAGACTTGTTGTTTTTAATCAGCAACATGATCATATGATCAGTTTAAAGATTGAAGAAATAACTAATAATCAGGGAATTGTAGAGGGAACAAGAGTGGCTATCCGTATTACACAGGCAGTATAAAGACTGAACACAGCATGGAAATAAAAACAATAATAGTAGATGATGAACAACATGCGCTTGACAGCTTTGTTAAGATCGCGGAAATTACTTGCCCGGAGATTAAAGTAGTTGCGACATTTACCAAACCCGACGCGCTTTTGGAGCATCTCGTTAAAGAGGAAAATCCTGATTTGTTGTTTCTTGATATAGAAATGACTCCCTATTCAGGATTTAGGCTGGTAGAGTTGCTCCAGGAGAAAAATAAAAGCTTGCCGGATTTCGATATCATATTTCTAACTGCTTATGATCAATATGCTATTAAAGCGTTTGGCTACAACGCACTGGATTACCTGCTTAAGCCATTAATACCTGAGGATCTTAAAAAGGCTTTGGAAAAATGGAAGCAAAAAAAATACAAACATTTTCATCCGATCCAATGGGAGCAGTTACATTATTATATGACTAATCAGGGCAAGGTTCAGGACCGGATTGCCCTGCCTACGCTCGAAGGATATGAAATCATTCATTGCAATGACATCATCCGGTGCGAAGCTGACAGGAATTATTCCCATATTTTTACAAAAAACGGAGCATCACATATTGTTTGCCGGTCTTTAAAAGAGGTAGAAAATATACTTTGCAACCATAGTTTTTTGCGAATCCACCATTCCCATATTATCAATCCTGCCTATGTGTTAAAAATCTTAAAAATAGACGGAGGTAGTGTAGAAATGACAGACGGCACTCAAGTACGGATCACAAGGAATAAGGAGGAGAACATGGAGAAATTATTTGGAGGGATTAGGAAGCTGTGAGGTTTAAAATTTATTTAAAAAAAAGAAAACACCAATGTTTAATAAATACATTTTACTTTTTTCCCTAGCCCTACTTTCATCATCAAGCCTTTCTCAGGAACTATCAAAGTCAATTGACTACCTGGGTCAAACACCGCCAAAGGAAATACCTGAAATATTCGCACCGAATATCGTATCCCTCAAAGGAAGATTTGAAATGGGATCCACTTTTTCCCCCGATGGAAGACAGTTTGCTTTTGGTGTAGCAGAAAGCCCTGAGATAATTTATATTTTATTTATGAAGAAGGAAAAGGGTAAATGGTCTTTACCTTCCAAAGATTTTATTCTGAATAATCAGAATATATCATTACCAGCATTTTCGCCTGATGGAAAAAACTTTTCCTACATAAGGGAAATAAACAAAAAAGAAGGAAACATATGGATAAGTGAACTGTCTGAAATTGGAACTTCTAATGAGAAAATTTTGCCGGAAATAATTAATTCAAAAGAAAGAGAAGGCGGACATTCTATAACCTATGATGGAACATTATATTTTACTTCAAATCGAGGCGGCAATAATGGAGATGTTTTTCGATCCAAACAGATAAATGGTAAATATTCAACAATAGAGAAGCTGGACTTTTTAAATTCACCAATGGATGAAGAGAGCGTATATATTTCCCCGAAGGAAGATTATGCAATAATCCAAACCGGCAGAAGATGTGAAAATTGCTGGGCTGATTTATACATTAGTTTTCATCGGAATAATGATACCTGGACAGAGCCTTCTATTTTAGATTCTGCAATTAATACAAATCATCATGAACATAGACCGCTTATTTCTCCTGATAGTAAGTATTTATTTTTTAACCGAATGATAATTGGAAGTGAGCCCATTGAGTCGGATTTATATTGGGTCAGTACAAAACACATTTTTAAACCATTTCTTAATAATGCTTTACCAGATACAATTGTAGGAATGAATAACAACTTCAAATACAACTTACCCAAAAACGTGTTTAAAGATATAGACCATGATAAATTGAAATATTCGGCAAAATTAAAAGGAGGTAAAAGTTTGCCTGAATGGCTTCAATTTGAGCCTTTTGACTTATCTTTTAAAGGAATTCCAACTGAGGAAGATTCTTTATTAATAGAAGTTTCTGTATCTGATGAATTTATGAATACCGCAACAGATGAATTTTGGCTGAATGTTTCTGAAAATAAATTGAACATAGACTAAACATAAGGCATATTCCTTATAAATGCGAATTATAAGCCATATGCCTTATAATAGGAAATTATTAGTCGAGTGATAATTCCTAAAAATATCGCGAAAGTAAAACTCATTAAAGTTCCTACCAGAACATATTCGGTTTGCTTTCTTTGAATTGCACTGCTCTTATCTCCGAACCTTAAAATAGATTTGGCAGCGATCAGAAATCCTATAGCGGAGAATTGATCGGTAAGCACAAAAGTCATTACCAGTAATCTTTCAAAAATTCCTATCCACTTCCCAGCCTCATTCAGGCTGTCCCGCTCGGGAGTCAATGCTTCTATCTCTATTCTCCATTTCACAGTGGCTTTTCCAATTACATAACCGGCTGGCCAAATTATGATCAGGTAAGCAATTATTAATGACAACGTACTTTCATTATTCAATACTTCGAAAAAAACGGGCATCACTTCCTCAAAACCTTTTGATAAGTATAACCAGGCAATACCAAGTACAATTAAATGAAAAATTTGATCTACAAGAAAATAGATCAAATTGTCTTCTTTGTGCAATTTCCAAAGGTCAATAATAAAATGTGTTATCGCAATAAATAAGGGAACCTGCCACTGATAAGGATCTCCTAAGATGAAGTAGGTGACCGCTCCTGTAAGCATTACATGCAGATACAAATAAATTGATTTATATCTTTTCTCCTTCTTATCTTTTACCCATTTGTTTGGCTGGGCAACAAAATCTGTAATGATATGTGCGATAATAAGTTTTAGTAGGATGATCATTATTTTCTGCTGATAACTATATTTTTATATCTGTTTAACATAAAGTCAACGGCTTCCCAGTTGGCGCTTTTTTTCCTTTGGTTTACAGCAGATTGACTTATTTTAAGTATATCTGCAATTTCTTGTTCTTTATACCCCATTAATAGCAGATAAATTACTTCTGCAGAAGCAGTAAGCCATTTATCCGTAATGGCATCTAATAACTTGCATTCCGTTTCAAACTCCTGATTTATTTCTTCCCAGGGTGATTTAATAATCACTTGCTGACCTTTTGCTTTCATTTGATCCAAACTAAGCCCTGAGTTTCTAAATGCTTCCCCATCGGATTCTCCTGGATTTTCTTTTAAGAAATCAACAGAACCCAGGCCAATTGCCATTCTTGCATTAAAATAAGGCTTTAAGCCCTTTGCTTTTTTTGTATTTCCATTATCCCTCTGTAGTTTATTAAGCAGGGATTTGATTATAAAAGAGATGGTAAGTGCCTCTTCCGGAATTTGAGTAAAGGCCTGAAAACTATCTCCCCGGAAAATTTTAAAATCGACCAAATAAGAGTCCTTTAAAGTCTCAAATTCTTTTTTTAAGATCAATAAAATTTTATCCCTTTCCTCTGTTTTCATTTTAGAGGAATTTGCCAAGTCACCAGTAATTACTGCAAATAGATTCACATCAAACTATTTATAAAAACAAATATAAGGAATATACCTTATAATATGAATTTATAAGGCATATTCCTTATAATATAGATTTATAAGGAATATGCCTTATAACAATCACCGATACCTAATGGATTGGTTTACTTATTTAATGAGGATAATTATAAAAATACATCCATATTATATTTCGAGCTTAGTAAATTAAAAGTCCAAAACATTATCCAAGTCCATTAATTTAAAAAATTAAATTTCAGACAGAGGAATTTTCGCCAAATTAAGCAGCATTTTTATCATTTATGATATTCGCCTATTTTTAAATATTCAGAGGTAATAATAAAATAATGGTAAAAAAATATTTAAAATATTTGATAAAATTTTATTGCAATGGTTTGCATAATAAAAATACTTCTATTACCTTTGTATTGTTGTTCAAACGAAGAAAGCGAGAGAGGAAAGTGAAGTTGAATCTTTTTGGATTTTTGAATTGCTTAAGTAAATAAGGGTTAATAATAGAGAAATGCGGTTCCGAGGTCTTCCTACGGAACCGTTTTTCTTTTATGACCATCCTGACTGTACAATAAAAAGATCATTTGAATTTCCGGGAGAAATAGACATTCATTTTTCAGTATTGAGACAATCAGACACCTTAAAATAATACCAATTATGCCTACACCGAAGGAAGAGCGAACCTACAGCGAGCCTACAGCGAACCTAGACAATTCCAGGAAAACGGTTTAAAAATTAGAATAATACAAAAACCTTATCTTTTTCGGAAGAAAAATTGAAAGCTCCGGTTTCCATCTTTTATCGATATCCAATTTTACAGCCAACTTTTTCGACTGATCAAAAAAAAAGCCCCTCTTGCAGAAGGGCTTTTTTATATAAAAGCACATAAATTTACCAACCAAGAACCCAGGCAAAAATCAAGGGTGCAACTATAGTAGCATCGCTTTCTACAATAAACTTAGGTGTATTGATGTCCAGCTTACCCCAGGTTATTTTTTCATTTGGGACAGCGCCAGAGTATGATCCGTAAGAGGTGGTTGAATCTGAAATCTGACAGAAGTAGCTCCAGAAAGGGACATCATGCCACTCCAAGTCCTGGTACATCATCGGAACTACGCAGATGGGAAAATCTCCCGCAATACCTCCGCCTATCTGGAAGAATCCAACGCCTTTTCCACCTGAATTCTCCCTATACCACTTCGAAAGCCAAACCATATAGTCAATACCACTTTTCATGGTAGAAGATTTTAATTCTCCTTTGATACAATAAGAAGCGAAAATATTTCCCATTGTGCTGTCTTCCCATCCCGGACAAATAATTGGCAAGTTTCTTTCAGCAGCAGCAATCATCCAACTGTCTTTGGTATCAATTTCATAATGCTCTTTCATCACTTCTGATAAAAGGAGCTTATACATATATTCATGAGGGAAATATTGTTCTCCCTTGTCATTGGCATCTTTCCAGAGTTTAACAATGTGCTTCTGGATTCTTCTGAAAGCTTCTTCTTCAGGAATACAGGTGTCCGTAACACGGTTGAATCCTTTTTCCAGCAGGTTCCATTCTTCCTGTGGACTCAGGTCACGATAATTGGGTACCCTTTTGTAGTGAGAATGGGCTACAAGGTTCATGATGTCTTCTTCCAGATTTGCCCCTGTGCAAGAGATTATATCTACCTTTCCCTGGCGGATCATTTCGGCTAGAGAAACCCCAAGCTCGGCAGTACTCATAGCTCCGGCAAGTGTAATCATCATTTTTCCACCTTCCAGCAAATGCGTTTCATATCCTTTTGCTGCATCCATTAAGGCTGCGGCATTAAAGTGACGATAATGATGCTGGATGAAATCTGAAACAGGTCCTTTTTTAGTCATGTTTTTATTCTTTACTGTTTATTTAAAATCAAAATTTTATAGTAATACCTTCTGATACCACAGAATACTAAATAAAGTTCTAAAACTACACACTATTCCCAGGCATCCGAAATGTTTTAGAAATTTATGACTTAGGCGGCAAAGATACGGAGTTGACTTGAAAAAGGAAGAAGCTTGTTGAGGTGCGAGGTTTGAGGTTCGGGGAAGTACACTTGGACTCCTTTTATTGTGCAGATCGCCATCTTCCATGTGGTTTTTAATTATTACTAGTAGGTCCGATTCTTTTTGGGGACAGCATTATTGAATATACATTATAATTATTCAGGATATAAAAAAAGCGACTTGATTAGAGTCGCTTCTGATATTCTTTTAAAGAAATTAAAACTATTTGTTAAGCTCCTTGCTTACTTCATCATTAAAGAATTTAACGAATTCTTCAATGGTAAATGAGCCTAAATCTCCTTCGCCATGTTTTCTCACGGAAACCTTTCTTTCGTGCATCTCCTTCTCTCCTACTATGATCATAAATGGAATTTTCGAAACTTCGGCATCCCTGATCTTTCTACCAATTTTTTCATCCCTATGGTCAATTACTCCTTTTATGTCCGCTCCCTGAAAGGCTGCAAAAACTTCCTCTGCATACTCTGTAAACTTCTCGGAGATCGGCAGTACAGTGATTTGTTCAGGGGAAAGCCATAACGGAAAATTACCGGCGCAATGCTCAATCAATACCGCCACAAATCTTTCCATTGAACCGAAAGGCGCCCTGTGAAGCATTACGGGTCTATGTTTCTGATTATCTGCTCCGATATACTCAAGTTTGAATCTTTCAGGAAGCTGATAGTCTACCTGTATGGTTCCTAACTGCCATTTTCTTCCCAAGGCATCTTTAACCATAAAATCCAGTTTAGGTCCGTAAAATGCTGCTTCCCCAAGTTCTGTTACTGTATTCAGACCCTTCTCGGCTGCTGCTTCAATAATTGCACGCTCTGCTTCTTCCCACTGTGCATCTTCACCTATATATTTTGCCTTATCTTCAGGATCTCTCAAAGAAATTTGCGCAGTATAATCTTTAAATCCAAGAGAGGTGAAAACATAAAGCACAAGGTCGATTACTTTCAGGAATTCTTCCTTGACCTGGTCTGGTCTGCAGAAAATATGCGCATCATCCTGAGTAAAACCTCTGACCCTTGTTAATCCATGCAATTCCCCGCTTTGTTCGTATCTATAAACAGTTCCAAACTCTGCCAGTCTTAAAGGCAACTCTTTATATGACCTTGGTCTTACCTTATAAATTTCACAGTGATGCGGACAGTTCATTGGTTTCAATAGGAACTCCTCATCCTCGTCCGGTGTATGAATTGGCTGGAAAGAATCTTTACCGTACTTCTCATAGTGACCGGAAGTAACATAAAGTTGTTTGCTTCCGATGTGGGGAGTAACCACGGGCTGATAACCCGCCTTTGATTGTTGTCTCTTTAGGAATTGTTCAAGTCTGTCCCTTAAAGTAGCGCCTTTGGGCAACCAAAGCGGCAATCCCATTCCAACTTTTTCAGAAAAAGCAAAAAGCTCTAATTCCTTACCGAGTTTTCTGTGGTCTCGTTTTTTTGCTTCTTCAATAAAGGTCAGGTATTCCGTTAATTCTTTTTGTTTTGGGAAAGTGATACCGTAAATCCTTGTAAGCTGCTTCTTGCTGGTATCTCCGCGCCAATAAGCGCCGGCTACATTGGTTAATTTAACCGCTTTAATGAACCCAGTATTTGGAATATGCGGTCCACGGCACAGGTCCACAAAATTTCCCTGTTGATAGAAAGTAATTGTGCCATCTTCGAGTCCATCAATTAATTCCAGTTTATATTGATCACCTTTTTTGTTAAAGTATTGAATGGCATCCGCTTTACTTTTAGGTGATCTCAGGTATTCGTTCTTTTGAGAAGCCAGTTGAATCATTTTGGCTTCGATTTCTTGCAGCTTATCTGCAGAAAAAGGTACGTCTCCGAAGTCCACATCATAGTAAAAACCACTTTCAATGGCCGGGCCTATTCCAAATTTTGTTCCGGGATAAAGGGCTTCCAGTGCTTCCGCTAAAAGGTGAGCTGAAGAATGCCAGAAGGTAGATTTTCCTTCTACATCATTCCACGTCAAAAGTTTGAGCTTTGAATTTTCAGTAATAGGTCTGGTGGCATCCCAAACTTCATCATTTACTTTGGCTGCCAGCACATTTCTGGCAAGTCCTTCACTAATACTGGTAGCTACATCTAATCCGGTTACACCTTTTTTAAATTCTTTTTCCGATCCATCCGGCAGAGTAATAATGACCTTTTCTTCGCTCATTGTAATAATATATTATTTAGGTAATTCAGGTGAAATATTAGGTAATGCAGGCAGCAGAATCATTCTTTGTCTTTCCTCTTCAAGTCGCGTTCTTTCAGCCTCCTGCCTTCGATATATCTTACTTTTAATTCTTGCAATATCTGCTTGTATTTTCTGGTTTAAAGTATCCATTTGCGCTGCCTTCTCAAATTCAGCAATTGCCTGTGAATAATTCCACAAATACTCATAGACAAATCCTAATTTGTACTGCGCCTCAAAATTATCATTTTTAACTTTTAAAACATCCTTAAAGTGACCCAGAGCGGTCGAATATTTTCTTTCATTTAATTTAATGTTTCCGAGCTTCAGGCTTACTTCATAAAGTGATGAATCCGCACCGACGATTTTACTATAATAATAGTAGGCGCTGTCTATTCTATAATGCTTTTCAAAATATTCTGCTTTTAAGTTCAGCATATCCACGTCAGGGGTAAATTTGGAAAACATTTTATTCAGCAACTCCCTGGCAGATTTATCATCACCCGATTCAATATAAAAATTCAACACCTCTTTATGAACCTCCAGATCCTCGGGGTTCAGGGTTAAGGCATTTAAAAAGCTTTCCTTATAACTAACAGTGTCATTAAGGCTTTTATAGGCCATTCCCCTTAAGTAATAAGAATAGTAGTTATTTGGATCGATTTGCAGCGCTTTTTCAATTTCTTCAAGTGACTTTTTGATGTCTCCTTTATTTAAATAAGCCTCTCCAAGGATCAGGTTTAATTGGTAACTGTCGTTGCCGGAGTTCCGTGAAAACTCCGCGGCTATGATGGCCGAGTCATATTTATTGTTTGAAAGATACGCTTGTGCTAACGTCTTGTAGTAATGGTATTTTTCATCATTTAACTCAATGGCCTTTTTTATATCCTCAAGAGCATCTTTGGATTTGCCTAACTTTTCAAAGAGAATAGATCTTTGCCAATATAATTCATCATTCTCGTCATCATCCTCAATCAAAGTATTTAAGACTTTAAGGTGTTGCGCTGAGAAGTCGGCATCCGCTGGCGGCAGCGCCGGGATCTCATTATATGACCGGTTGAACCTATTACAGGAAAAGGCAAGGAAAGCGGCAAAGAAGAAAACGACTAAGTTTTGCCTTTTTAAATGCTGGTATGACTTCACTATATTCAATATAAAATGGTAACTAAAATGTTTTTTAAGTGGGAAGTTAGGAGTTAGAAGTTGGAAGTTAAAACCTGTCAACCGAAGTAAAAACCTTTTTCTATTTTTTATCTTTCTTCACACTCTCAACATATTTACAACTTAAACTGGAATGATATTTTCACTCCAAACTTTTTTACATCTGGTTTGTTCAGGTAGGTCATTCGGTGTATGGCGTCAATTCTTATAAATTTAAAGATATTCTCAATACCATATCCAAGTTCTACATAAGGCACTTCGTTTTTTAATGATCCAAATCGTTCGATCGGGTTTCCCTCTAGGTCTATAGAAGGAATAATTGCCACATTTTCCTCTCTTACTGTTCCGTAAAGAAAATTTCCTGTTACCAGAAACCTCCACTTGAGTTTTTTTATTAATGGAATCCTGTTAAAAAACAATCCTTCGAAACGATGAACATAATTTAAAGAACCATAAGTATCGCTTATAAATTCAAAGTAGTTCATTAAATTGAAAGCAGCATTATTATAAAAGAAAGTTTCATTGCCTAAATGAACCTGAAGTAGCTGGTAAGGAACACGGGAAGGGATATAACCCATGTTAAAATTGTAAGTAGAAATTCCTGCATAACCTAACTTGAGATTCTGAGTAACCCCTACGTTGAACTTATGGTAGGACAGGTCGCTTCCGATAACATCTTTGAGTCCTAAAATATACCTAAAGGTAAAAACCGGCCAGTTGCCGCTGCCGAGACTTATCCGGTCGTTGTCATTTTGAATAAAAAGCTCATTTCTTGTAATCCTCGTTTCTACTACCAACTCCGAGGTCTGAAAATTTTTGTTTCTTGTTAAAGTGTCTGTTGAGGTATTTACAAAGTATTCGAAGGGAAAGAGTGGTTTATATTCTCTTGCTCTTATGCCAACTCTTTGTGTAACACCCTTTGAGATCTCGGTTTGGAAGTAGGCCCTTGTCTCCTGAAGCATGAAAGGCCTGAATAGTTTACCCCACCTAGAAGAGGTATAAAACAACGTATTATCATAAATATCTTCCGTCATAAGGCCAACTTGTTCCATATCATAATAATGCCTTATTCCCGCTTGTGTCCATGGCCTGCGTTTGAAAATATAATCTACGGAACCGGAATACTTAAATCTTTTATCTAAAGTTCCATAAGCGCCGTATGCCTTAAAAATCCATTTGTTGCTAAAAGAATAATTGGTTTTAAAACCTAGCCTAAATCTACTGCCTTCCACCTCATTGTGGGCATAAGATAAAATATAAGGACCTACATCTATTTTTCCTATTTTCTTATATCCGTTGATAACTATATTGGCAATCTCGATGTAGCTCTTAATAACAGGAACATTGCGGAGAGAATCGATCATAATGTACACATTCTTTTCTGTGGAGGAAAGCGAATCATGCCGATGCAGATCCCAATAGTTGGGAATATCAATTAAAGCATCCTCCGATACTTCGATAGGAGAATCATAAAATTTAAGATCATAAGGCTTATTAACTACAACGTCTTTGTTGGAGGAATAAAATTTGGCAATCATTCCAATAGCTTGCTTATTTGGCTCCTTTACATCCATCACGATCCGGGATTTTACCGGTATCCACGGCCCTTGTTCAGTAGGCGCCAACTCCTGCTGTACTTTAATTTTTTCTATAAAATTAAGGTTTGCATTTTCGGTAATGGCCACATCAATTTGTTTCAAGGCGTAATCATTTTGGGAGATCCAGACCGTTCCGTAAAATGCCAGGTCCTGAGCCCTTTTGGGCTTGACGTCTATCTTATAACAAAAATCTTCCCCGATGTACATACTGTCCAACAACCTGTACTCATAGTACCCTTTCCATCCATCAGCCAAAGGAGAAATGAATTCTTTTTCCAGAATATTCAGATAATTTTTATAGAAATTATATTCCTGGAACGAAGAGCCTACCAATTGTGCCACCAGTGTACCGTCCTGAATGCCAACGCCAGTAAGTTTGGTTTTTATTATTTTCTCTTTTTTCTTGTCAGGGTTATTCCTAAAATAAACGTTGGAGATGGTTTCAGAAATAAAAATTGGGAGTATCGGTTTTCCATCTTCACCCGCTATTCTTTCTACACTGTCCAATACCCTGGCAATTTTTTTATACATCTTTGTTTTTCTCAGGTTATCAGAAATATTGTCGATGTCTATTTCAATTTTATTGTAGCTTTCATACTCATAAGCGGTCAAACTTCTTTTGTCATTTTTGTCCTTATTCCTCATTACCCCTCTCATAATCTCCCATGCAGGATTTTCTCCGGGAACGATAACCACTTCTTCCAGATTATAAGACTCGGTCTCCATCTGAAAGTTTATGGTTTGAGCGATACCTGGTATTATGGCTTTTGCCTTTTTAAAATAACCAACATAAGAAACTACCAGTGAATCGGAAGGTTCCGAGCTTTTTAGGGTATAAAAACCGTCAAAATCCGAGTTTGTTCCAATCGTAGTATTTTGAAAATAAATGGTTACAAAAGGCATTCCTTCCCCTGTAGCAGCATCTGTTACCCGCCCTTTTACAATGGTTTGCTGTGCGAATATGTCAGGAATAGCGGATAAGAAGATGACAGCAAAAAAAATAATTAGTTGGAAGTTGGATGCAGGAAGTTGGAGGTGGCACTTCTTCCCACTTTCCACTTCCCACTTCCTGCTTCCAACTTCGAGTTTCCAACACCCTCTAAAACAACCCAAGCTGCTTAGGATCATTGGTTTCTGTTAAATCTATTGTAGTGCCCGTTTCAAAACTTTCTGATTTTATTGGAGCAGAAGGATTTTTTTCCTCAGTTTCCAGCGATACTTCTTTGTCATCTTTTGACTGAGACGCCAACAATTTCACTCCCACAACATGATGGGGAGATAATCTGTTTCCTAAAGCTTTCCATCCTTTTACATCAATTAAGATATCAAAATCAAAGACGGATTTTTCTTCAATTCCCTTTGCCCCTTTCTGGTAGGATATCTCCAGTTGAGGCGCCTTATCAGTAGTAACGACAACCAAATATGAATTAGGAGAGTCACTGATAAATAAATAGTTTTTTCCTAACGTTGATGTTTCAATTTTAAATCTCTTTACAAAGTAATTTTTTTGAGCCCCGTCAAAATGAACTGCCGAAATTATGGTATTAGGGTCAAATTTTTCGATGATTGACACCTGATCGGGTTCATACCTATTGGTTAATTCGAAGTTGGTAATTTCATAACTACCCTTTTTATAAATCACCAAAATTAAGTCATGGCTTTTGAAATTCCCTAAAAGTGTTCCTCTCTTTTCGCTATTAAGACGGCCGATAGAATCATCATAATAAATATCCATCCCTCCCAATGTGGAAAGTCCTGCCATTTTAAACTGCACTTTCCGAATCGGGTATTTGGTCAGAATGTTTCCCTGTGAACTTCTTCCCTTTATCGCTATTTCGGCGAAATCGAAATCAAAAACCTTGATTTTAGCCTTGCATCCGGAAGTCAGAAACACTGTTACCACTTCAGCTTCCCCATTATGATTTGCAGAGAAATAGTGAACTTTTGATCCCTTATTTCCTTTAGTCAGATCGTACTCCTTGTCACGGGTTACGCCCACTACCTGAAATCGTTTTACATAGGAAACCCCTTCCTTTCCATCAAGGTAAGCCATATTATAGACGGTTCGTTCATCATTCTTCCTAAAGATGGCTACATGGATAATGTCTTTCCCCATAAAATCTTTTTCAGATATCCGGGAAACTTTAAAGCCCCCATCTGCCCGAAAGGCGATTATGTCATCAAGATCTGAACAATCGCAAACATATTCGTCTTTTTTCAGTCCATACCCTACAAATCCCTCCTGACGGTTTACATACAATTTCTGGTTTGCCGCAGCCACTACCGTTGCCTGAATTACATCAAACAGCCGTATTTCGGTTTTTCTCTCTCTGCCTTTTCCATACTTTTCCAAAAGCTTGAGATAATAGACTATCGTATAGTCAACAATGTGTTCAATATGATGCTCTGTTTCTTTTAGCTCCTCTTCGAGCTTTCGCATCAATTCATCAGCTTTGAAAGTATCGAACCTTGATATCCTTTTGATCTTGATTTCAGTAAGGCTGACAATATCTTCTTCGTTTATTGTTCTGTAAAACTGGGCCTTATAAGGCTCCAACCCCTTATCAATCGTACTGATCACATCTTCCCAGGTCTCGCACTCCTCAATGTCGCGGTAAATCCTGTTTTCGATGAATATTTTTTCCAAAGAACTGAACAGTAATTTTTCCAGGAGCTGGCCTTTTTTAATTTCAAGCTCCTTCTTTAAAAGGACTAAGGTTTGTGCTGTACATCTTCTTAAAAGTTCATCAACCGCAAGAAATTCAGGTCTGTCATTACTTATGACGCAGGAATTGGGCGATATCGAAACTTCGCAGTCCGTGAAGGCATAAAGGGCGTCAACTGTAATATCGGGAGAAGTACCGGGTGCCAGTTGGATCATTATTTCGACCTCCTTGGCCGTGTTATCAATTACTTTTTTGATCTTGATCTTGCCGGCGTCATTGGCCTTAACAATAGATTCAATTAATGAAACTGTATTTGTACCAAATGGTATATCCTTGATGACCAGCGTTTTCTTATCAAATTCTTCAATTTTTGCTCTAACCCTTATTTTTCCTCCTTTAAGTCCTCCATTATAGTTTGTTACATCGACCATCCCCCCCGTAGGGAAATCAGGATAAAGGGTGAATTCCTTATTCTGAAGAATTGCAACCGAAGCTTCAATTAGTTCACAGAAGTTGTGGGGAAGAATTTTCGTAGCCAATCCAACCGCTATACCTTCAACTCCCTGTGCCAATAGAAGAGGGAATTTCATTGGAAGCGTTATCGGCTCTTTTTTTCTTCCATCATAAGAAAGCTGCCAGTCAGTAGTTTCCGAATTGAAGGCGATATCCAGGGCAAATTTGGAAAGCCGGGCTTCGATATATCTTGCAGCAGCAGCCGAATCGCCGGTTCTGATGTCCCCCCAGTTTCCCTGGGTATCTATCAAAAGGTCCTTCTGCCCCATGTTAACCATTGCTTCCCCTATAGAAGCATCGCCGTGAGGATGGTATTGCATGGTTTGACCGATGATGTTTGCTACTTTATTATAGCGACCATCATCCATCTCTTTCATGGAATGTAAAATTCTTCTTTGAACTGGTTTTAAACCATCTTCCAGTGCCGGAACTGCCCGCTCAAGGATAACATAAGAGGCGTAATCCAAAAACCAATTCTGATACATCCCGGAAACAGGAATTACATCATGTGCTCCTTCTTCTTTGTTGGCATCAAAATCCTCTTCAGGTAAGTCGTTCACGTCTTCTTCTCTCATTTTTGCAAATTAACATGAATTTTATTTATGATGAAATAAAAAAAGTTCATGTGTTTTACCTAATGCGCTTCATTGTTATTAAAAATTTTTTGACAATAAATTCAATTTAATAGCCTATTAATCAGTAATATGTTTTAGAATAATTGCTACAATTCATACTTACTTTTTGCTTAAATATTCCTTACTGTTAAAAAAACTTACCTGTATGACTTCGCCGCCAATCTTGACCCCTACTTTTTTGGGAATGAGTCTAATTTTGGGAAAAACCAGCAGAAAAAATGAAGTCATATCTTTGGATAAGCATAGGAATAATCGTTATCAGCATAAACATTGCCCAAAGCTTTACCGCTATCAGCTCCTACCGTTCTATTTACGTTTACGACCTTATAAAAAACACCCAATGGCCCGAAGATAAAAACCAGGGTACCTTTGTGATTGGCGTGATGGGTGACTCTACCATAGTCAATGAGTTTAAGGACCTTTCTGCCAAAAGAAAAGCAGGGGCCCGAAGGATTATTATAAACAAATTGAGCACTCTTAAAGGAATAGAAAATTGTAATATTGTTTATATTTCACAGAAAAACAGCGCTCAAGTTAAGAGAGCAACTGCGCTAGTTAAAAATCAAGGGATCCTGGTAGTAACAGAAGCTCCCGGGATGTTACAAAAAGGCGCTTCAATCAACTTCGTGTCTAAGGAAGGGAAATTAAAATACGAAATAAACAAAAATGCGGCCCTTCAGGCAAAGCTTACTTTTTCAGACCAACTATTGGAAAATCAAAATCGATTAAATTAACCCTTCCTCTGTTTTCCCGGTGAATCACATTCGCCTGAGGTTAAAAATTACAGTTCTTGCCAAAGCTCCAAATAAAACGTCAACGACTAAATTGGCCTACGATTTAATAAACGAGGACTGTTATTTCAAGACCTCGGTTCTCTTTGCACACTGCATGTCCTCTGTGGTAAAGAATATAACTCTAAAAATAGGTATGACATTTTTGTGGAGTAAGATTAATACGGTAGTTCAGCATAATTTCATGCGAGCCTCTGTTGTAAGAATGTAACCCGGAAACCGCGTAATCAAAAGAGTAGCCCAACCTGAAATTTTCAGTAAGCCCAAGCTCCGTCAACAAAATAAGTGATCTACCCGTGCGGTAAGAAACACCGACCGTTAACAGCTCATAATACATCACATTTCCGTTTAAGTCAAAACCTAATGGTGCTTCATCCTGGATTCGTATTAAAGTAGAGGGTTTGAAACTCAGGGATTCCGTTAGTGGGAAAACCTTTCCAGCAGTAAGTAAATAGATTCGTTCTTCCGTTCCCTGCGATATTGCATCTATGTCTTTTTTATTAATTGTTTTATTATTAATGAAAAAAGGTACTGATAGCCCAATGTAAGCCGTTTTGGTGCTGTAGAACAGCCCCATCCCTACATTAGGATTTAATACGGAAGTTCTTGAAGGAATCATTGGATCAGAAACATCGGGATCAGTATGTAAGAGATAGTAATTTGAACTTAAGTAATTAAAACCACCCTGAAGGCCCATTGCGAGAGTTCCTTTTTTTAACTTTATTTTATATGAATACACCCCATACACACTCAAGTCGCGGTGTACGCCAATTTCATCCCTGGAAACCAATAAACCATAACCTATTTTTTTCTTTTTTGTCGCATTATGAAAGGCAAAAGTCTGCGTATTCGGAGATCCATCCATTCTGACCCATTGCTTTCTATATATTAAGGCCGCGCTTAGCATTTTCTGATTTCCAGCATAGGCCGGATTTATAGTAAGTCCGTTAAACATGTACTGAGAAAAAAACTGCCTTTGCTGCCCAAAAGCCAAATTAGCACTGAAGATTTCTATAATCAGAACCAAAAAGAATCTTAAAAGCGACGAATTACGAATAACAAATAACACACGATACCACATAATTCAAAATTTAACAGTTAACATTTCTTTTCATCTTATCTAATTAGCTCCAGATAACCAGTTTTGGGCTCTGTTCCATCTTTTTTGTCAATTACATAAAAATAGGTTCCTACAGGAAGTTTCTCAGATGAAAGGTAAATGCCTCTGTTAGGTTTTCCATCAAAATACACGTTAGTATTATCATAACCATTTACCTCATAAACCAAAGCCCCTGCCCTATTAAAAATCATTACTTTATTATTTTGGAACTGCTCTATACAACTGATTTTGAAAATATCATTTATTCTATCATCGTTTTGCGTGACAGCATTTCTTATAAAAACGTCAGCGCCAATTGTGAATGATTTTGTAGTAGGACATCCTTCAGAATTAATTACAGTTACTTCATATTCGCCAATAGGCAATCCCAGCAATTGCATTCCTTCATACGTCCCCAGTGATGTGTTCCATTCCATACCTGTAATTATTGTACTGTCAGGCAACACCACTTTTGCAGTTCCGTTGTTCAGCTCACATTCGGAGTTGGTAGTAACTATCTGAAAGTCTAATGGCACTCTTCCGTCTTCCATGGTGAAGAGCGCTGCTTCGGACGTACAACCGGTAAGTATATCGGTAGCAGTAATGGTATATTCGCCAATATTTAAATTAGATTGTGTAGGGCCTTCCATAGGAATACCCGTGGTTCCATTTCCTTCATACCACCTGAAAATATATCCGTCCGTTACGCCTTGAATGCTGGCCTGGGCAACCCCATTTGGCGTGATACAACTTGTGAGGCCGGAAACTAAGGACAGATCCGGCTTTCCTATTGGAAGCGCCTCGCTTGTTACGGTCACAATGGAATCACTTTGGCACCCTGTATCCATATCTGTAACAAGAATTGTATACAACCCAGGTGATAGTTGACTGATGACATTATTGTTTATTGGCGTTCCCTCAAGTTTATCTCCCACAAACCATTCAAACTTATAACCTTCGGTAACTCCTTTTACTGTAGCCGTTAACTGGCCGTTAAATTTATCAGGATCGCAATTGGTCACAGGAAGGTTCTCAATAAATATAGTAGGCTCAACCAGGTAGTTTTGAATAATATAAGAACCTACAGAAACGCAACCTGTAACATTATCTGTAACTGATACTGTATATAATCCTGCTACCTGGTTTATAATTCTTTCGTTATTGTCTTCAATTTTATTTCCTTCGGAAATTGGTTGCCCTTGTTTGTACCAGGTATAGGTATATCTGTTTGGATCAGGGTTTCCATCCGCTATGACCTTTAATGCCCCACTTGGCTTATCAGAATAACAAACCCTTTGCTCCGACAGAATATCAAACTCAAGAACGGGATATTGAATTTTATTTAAAATCTTAAATTCTTTCGCATCCGTTCTACAACCTGTATTATCATTCATTGCTTTCACGAAATAAGTTCCAGGCTCCAGGTTTTTAATAGAAGGAGTTTTTGAAGTAGAAATCAATGAACTTCCGGCATTATACCATTCAAAAGTATAGTCTGAAATATCAGAAGCCATACCATCTTCATTCATTTCAGTTATGGCAGCAGAACCTTTTGTATTACAATCCATCTGATCCAGTTTGGTCATTTGCATGATCTCAGGTTTAGATGATTTAAACTCCACTTCGATAAAAGATGAGGAGCTACAACCCATACCAGGCGTACTAATATCAGTTACTACCACCGTATAAGTTCCAGCCACAAGATGATGCGCTATTTCACCACTTGCTCCAGCGATTTTGGAAGCCGGCAAAGCATCCGAAGCATTTCTTGAATTTCCTATAAACCATTGGAATAAATATCCGGAAGTGACTCCGGCAGTTGCGCCTTCTGTAACTGAAGCTGAAATCCTTCCGCTGCCCAGTCCTGGTGCTAAATCACAACTTGAGTCTACCGCTTCTTTAACGAGGACTACTGACGGTATTACAGTGGTATTGTTTATAGTGATATCCGCTGTTACGTTACACATGGATTCTGTATTGGTAGCCGTTACTCTGTATGTTCCTGCTACCTTATCTGTAATAGTATTGCCTGTTTCTGCTAAAACTGTTCCTGAGCCATCTGTCCATATAAAGGTGTAGTTAGGACCTCCATTCAAGCCTGTGCTACTGTAAGTTATAACTGTATTGTCTTCATGAATGGAGCTGATTACTATCGATCCGTTTTTAGGATCACAGTCGTTTTGATCGGTTACCGTATAATTTGTTTTTTCTATTAAGTTTATGATAGGTGGATTCGAATTTACAGTAAATACTGCCGTGGTTTGACAACCCTTGTTTGGTGTGGTGTTGTCGGTAATCTCTACTGTGTAATCCCCTGCCTGCAGATTTATTGCTTTGTATTCTGATCCTGCTACTGTATTGCTTAAGGTAATTTCTGTTCCTGCACTGTTATACCATTTGAAGGTATACCCTGCTGTTACATTTACTCCTCCTTCTTTTACGGCTACCTGAAGCATTCCATTGCCGGCTGTCTTACAATCTGTGTCTGCTAAAGAGTCGGTAAGAACTATATCTGGTGAGGTTACGATCTTTTTGATCTCGATATCTATCGGGCTGCTGGTACACTCTGATGATTCATTTCTGATTACAACAGTATAAATTCCTTCCTCAAGACCCGTAATTTCATTACCTGTGCCTACTGCTGTTCCGCCTGCATTTGTCCAGGTAAAGGTATAGTTAGGACCTCCGCTAAAGCCGGTTGCATCATAATCTATTGATATCCCGTTTTCCTTTACAGAATCTATACGTATCTCTCCCGTAGGATCACAATCCAACTGGTCGGTTATTACATAATCTATATTTTCTACAAGGCTGAATACCGGAGGTTCTGATGGTACATTAAACAGCTTTGTTGATACACAACCCTTATTTGGTGTGGTGTTGTCGGTGATCTCTACAAGGTAATCCCCTGCCTGCAGATTTATTGCTTTGTATTCTGATCCTGCTACTGTATTGCTTAAGGTAATTTCTGTTCCTGCACTGTTATACCATTTGAAGGTATACCCTGCTGTTACATTTACTCCTCCTTCTTTTACTGCTACCTGAAGCATTCCATTGCCACCAAGTTTACAGTCTGTGTCTTCGTCAAAATCTACTAGCGCTATATCTGGCTCTGTGACTACCTTATCAACTTCTATAATTGTACCGTTATTCACACAACCCGATTCTACATTGACAATGGAAACGGTATAACTTCCTTCAGCAAGACCAGTGAGTTCTGGCCCTGTTCCTATCACTGCGCCACTGACGTTTTTCCATTCAAAAGTATAATTCGGACCGCCTTCGAACCCTGTTGCATCATAAGCTATAGCTACGCCATCTTCTGACACAGAATTTATTTTAATAGAACCATTTTCTGGCGTACAATCTGTTTGATTTGCCAGATCATAATCAGTGGTTTCTAAAGTAAGTGCCGGAAGATCTTCAGATACGAAGAAAAAGGTTGTGCTGTCACAAGCCTGGTTTACTCCATCGAGGTCAGTTACTACCAGTGTATAATATCCTGAATTTAATTTACTGATTTTATATGGCTGGGCCGGATCCTCAATATGTGTAGCCGGAAGCGGTGTAGTGGTTATATTTTTTCCTACATACCAGCTGAATTGATAATTAGTTGTCTCAAACGCATTTCCCGGAGTTGCTAATCCGCTTTCATCTACCGCGACCTCGATTGTACCATTTCCTTCTGCAGCATCGCAGAAGTTATCAGAAGTACTATTTTTAACAACTATTTCAGGGGCTACAGCATCATCTCCAACGGTAACATATACAGGAACTGATGTACAAGGAGATTCGTCGGCTGTAACAGTTACTTTATCAATCGCAATAATGGTATAAACGCCCGGATCTAAATTATCAAATACGTATTCGTGCGTTTCTCCCAAAGCTTTTAAATCTCCTCCTTGTTCAGATCCATCCATCATTCTATGAGGAGCAGACGGAGTTACGACCACATTATATTTTGTCGGTTTATCCGTTACCTGATCACCGTAATAGAATTGGAAATAGTAATCCTCCACATACCGTATACTTTGCGGAGTAAATTTAAACCTGATACTTCCATTAGATGAGGCTCCTACTTCGCAAGTTGTGGCATTGGTGATGTTTAAAGGATCAATTTCAATTTTCTGAAGCTCCTGATAAGGCAAGTTAAAAAGACTGTCTTTCTCACAACCAGTAGCTTTATCAATTACAATGGCTGTATAGTTACCACTTGGCAAAGCGTTTTTATAGATTGAAAAAACTCCTGGGTCTGTGTCATTTGCCGGGTTCCTTACAAAAATATTGTTCGGATCTGTCAAATGGTCTTTATCCTTGTATAATTTAATTATATAACCTAAACCTCCATTATTGTCGGCAACATTAACAGTTAGTTCCCCCTCTGGTTCGGTACAAGCGCCCGGATAGTCCTTAATGGCTGTTAATTCTATTTCAGGAGAAGCATCTTTTACTTCAACAACCTGTGTGGTAGAATAACACCTATTTACCTTGTGAGCTGCCATTACAGTATAAGTTCCCACAGCAAGATTGCTATAAACCGGACCGTCAAAAAGAGCTGTCGTTGTATCAGGATTGGTTACATTTCCGCTAAACCAATAAAAATTGTATTTGTCGGTTTCCGTGGCCGAACCTCCGGGAAGTTCATTAACGCTTATGCTAATAGCGCCATTGGCTGGGGAGCATATTGTTAGATCAGTAACAACAGCCGTGTTCAATACCGGGGTGTAAAGGTTTTCGGTTAAATAAATTTCTTTCTGACTGGTACATTTAGTGATGGCATGAATTGCAACAACCGTATAGTATCCTTTGCTCAGATTAGAAATTGTCAAACCTGTCGCCCCTGCTACTTCACCTCCGGCGGTGGTTTCAGCAATAAGGTTTGCGGCCAAAGTATTTTGTCCCCTATACCATTTGAAGGCAAAGTTTCCTGCAGGAGCAGATACAATAGCTTTTAAAATACCATTTGGTTGAGCAGGGTCACAATGTTGCTGTTCCTTTTCTATAGTTGCAACAATTGTAGGAAGCACAGTTTGGTCAGCAATAGTAACGATTATTGCCGGAGATTTACATTTTGTAGCATCATCTTCCGCCACCACCGTGTATTTACCGGCTGGAAGACTTGAATAAGTATCTCCCGTGTGGTCAGGCGTTGGTTTTACAAAACTTCCTATATACCAATAATAATTATAAGCAGGTCCCCCTCCTGCTGCAACAGCAATAGCTTGGCCATTTGGTGTTACCGGCGAACAGTTTGTATTCGGCGTATTGTTTGCAGCCGGAACAGAAACAGTTATTGATAATGGAGTATGGATAATTGGAAAATCGTCAAAACTGCTACAGCCTGTAGTATTATTGGTAATAACTAATCTGTAAGTATTAGCTCCAAGCCCTGATACCGTCGTAGCTCCAGCTGCCAGTGGGCTTCCCGTTCCTGCTCCTGTATACCACTGATAAGAATAAGTGACATTATCAGGTGTGGTAACCGCAAGGCTTCCATTAGGTGTGGCAAGATCGCAATGGGTATTGTTTACTGTGGTAACTGCCGGGACAACCGGATAAACCCTTCCGTCTCCAACATTTACAATTAATGGATCTGATTTACATTTTGTAGCTGCATCTTCAACCACTACTGTATATTGTCCTATAGCAAGATTTGAATAAGTTGCTGTAGTTGCATCAGCAACCGCCTTTACCGCATTTCCATTATACCAGTAATAATTATAACCTGTTCCTCCTGCTCCTGCTGCTGTGATGCTACCGTTATAAGGAGCGATACACATTGTATTGTCTACTATTGAAGTAGTAGAGGCAGTTATGGTAAGCGGGGTATTGGTAATAGGAAAATCCTGAAAACTTGTACAACCTGTAGCTGTATTTGTTTTTGCCAGCCTGTAAGTATTTGGACCAAGATTGGTGATGGACAATGCTCCTGCAGGTGCAGTCGGAGAAGCTGTACTTGCTCCTACATACCACTGATAAGTAAAGCCTGCATCAGCCGGTGCGGTTAAACTTCCATTCGGAGCCGTAGCATCACAACTGGTATTGTTTATCGTAGCTACTCCGCTTATTGTTGGATATACTCTTCCGTCGGGTACATTTACAATTAATGGTGCGGATTTACATTTTG
>DASPJL010000174.1:0-11011 GCA_035628645.1 Cytophagales bacterium
TAATGGCAATATGATAAAGAAATTGAATATCGGCGGCAAAATGACTCTCCTTATGCTACTAGTAGTGATGGTAGCTATTGTAGGCTTGAGTTTTGTAGCCTTTAAAATAAACAAAGAGGGAATCAAAGATAAGTATATTCAGAATTTAAGTCTTGTTGGAGAATTAAGGGCGGGAAAAATTGAAGCGCTTCTTAACAGGATAAACCTCAACTTAACTTTAATCAAACAAAGAGAAGACATCAAACAGGTTTTTTCTGCTCAACAAGCTTCTGCCGATCCTTTTTTATCCGCGACAAGTGATTCGTCTTTGCTAATGGACGTTGCTTCTTCAGGGCCTTCAATTGATCTTTCATTGGTTAAAAGTAACCTGCTTTTTGAAAATCTATACTTGATTGACCTTCAAGGCAAAGTATTGTTTAAGGAAAATGAAGAAGGTGTTGCATTAGGAGAAACATTGGGCGATCCTGATGGGTTTACTTTTTCTTCTTCGAAAGACGGAATTTATTATAGTCTTCCATTCAAAGAAAAAAATGCGCATTATTTATATGCCGGCGCTCCTGTAACAGAGGGTGATGTTTCCAAAGGTATTGTATTATTAAAGCTAAATATGTCTGCTGTTTATGACATAGCCTTGGATACCGCTAATCTGGGTAAAACCGGCGAGATAATCATTACAAGGTTATATAAGGAAAAAGGCGTATACATCAGCCCGACCAGGTACAATAAAAGCACGCCTCTCAGAGAGAAAAATGACGAACTTACCAAGTATTCTCTTTCAGGGGAAAAGGGTAGCGGCGACTTTACTGACTATAGGAAAGCTGAAGTTTTAGCAACATGGAACAAGATACCTACCGCTAATTGGGGTATAATTACAAAGATTGACCATGAAGAAATATATGCTTCTTCAAAAAGATTATTATACATTATTCTTTTAGCCGGCCTGGCAATACTCTTTATCGCTTCTGCCATTGCCTTTATATTTTCAAGGATGATGATCAGTCCTTTACTGAATCTGCAAGGTTCTATGCAGCTTTTGGGTAAAGGTATTCTTCCCAATGAAATTGAAAAAATCTCCAATGATGAAATTGGAGAAATGGCTTCAACCCTGAGCGAGCTCGTGGAAGGCTTGAAGAGAACGGCAAGTTTCGCCCATAAAATCGGAGAAGGAAATTTTGACGCGGATTTCAGGCCTCTAAGTGATGATGATACCTTGGGAACTGCTTTAATTACTATGCGGGATAGTATCCAGGATGCGGAAAAAAGAGATAAAGAACGAAACTGGATTGTAATAGGCGTTGCTGAAATTGGAGAAATTCTTCGTGCCCACACAGACATTGAGGAGATGGGAAATGAGATTGCTGCCTACATTACAAATAAGATCAATGCTATCCAGGGCGCGTTTTATGTAGTCAATGATGATAATCCTGACGATGTTTTCATTGAAATGAGGGCAAGCTATGCATACAACAAAAAGAAGTATCTGGAAGCTAAGTTTAAATTTGCCGAAGGATTAGTTGGACAAGCTGCAATAGAACAGGATACCTTATTAAGAACCGAGATTCCTTACAACTATGTATCCATCACTTCCGGATTATTAGGAGATCAAAGGCCAAGTTGTATTCTTATTCAACCCCTGATTACCAACGAAGAGGTTTATGGAGTGATGGAATTTGCAGGGTTTGAAAAATTCAGTTCGAGCCAGGTGAAATTTGTTCAGGAGATCAGTGTAATTATTGCCAGAACCATCTTCAATATTAAAGTCAACCTAAGGACGAAAAACCTCCTGGATGAATCCACAAAACTTAGTGAGGAGCTGCAGATCCAGCAAGAGGTCTTAAGGCAGAATGCTGAAGAAATGGAGGCAACACAAGAAGAGCTTAAAAGAACCAATCATGCTCTGGAAGATCAGATTGAGGAAGTTAATATGGCTCAGAAAAGGATCCAGGTGTTGCTTGAAAATGCTTCCGAGGTCATCACAATTTATGAAAAGGATGGTAAAATCACTTATATAAGTCCGTCGGTAGAGCCGATTTTAGGATATAGCCAAAATGAAATGGTGGGTATTAAGGACATCTGCTATGTAGAACAAGGTGGGGTGGATACGGTGAAAGGAATGTTTAAGTCATTATTGGAGACGCCTGATCAAAAAGTAACCATTACCTACGAATACAAAAGAAAAAACGGCGAATCTATTTGGCTGGAAGCTACAGGAAGAAACATGCTTGCTGACCCTGCCATTAAAGGTTTGGTAATAAATTCAAGGGACATCACGGAAAGATTACTGGCAGAGAAAGAAAGCAGGATGAGGGGACAAATGCAGGCATTATCAGAAAATTCTCCGGATCTTATAACAAGGTTCAATAGAGAAGGAAAAGTATTCTACATCAATCCGATTATTGAGTCTTATACCGGTCAAATACCTAATGAGTTCCTGAACAAAGAACTAAAAGAAGTTCAGCTTGACGGGTCTTTATCAGATCAGTGGTTGAAGATTATAGGTGAAGTTATTGCAAAGAATGAAAAGATTGCCCTGGAAATGGACTTTCCGTCAGCGATGGGGGATAGGGTAATGCAGGTAAATGCTATTCCTGAGTATAATGAAATGGAGGATATCGAATCCATTCTTATGGTATCTCATGACATTACCGACAGGAAACTCATTGAATTGGAAGTTCAGACCAAGAATAAGAAGATCACCGAAAGTATTAATTATGCTAAAAGGATCCAGGGAGCAATTCTTCCCGATACGGCGCTAATCAATAAAGTGCTACCCGAGTCATTTATACTCTATAAAGCAAAAGATGTGGTGAGTGGTGATTTTCCATGGTTTGTGCAGATGGGCGATGATGTTTATCTGGCTGCTGTGGATTGTACCGGTCATGGAGTTCCCGGCGCTTTGATATCATTGATCGGTTATTTCTTATTGAATGATATAGTCAAAAGTAGAAAGATATCGACACCAGGAATAATCTTAGATCAATTGGATGAAGCAGTGACTAAAACATTAAGACAAGACTCTGTTGATTCTAAAACTAAGGATGGGATGGATATCGCCTTATGTAAGATAAATTTAAAAAGTAAAACAGTTGAATATGCCGGAGCCCACAGGCCTTTGTATTATATGACTGCTGAGGGCCTTGAGGAGGTGAAGGGTAATAAATTCCCGATTGGTGGAGGTAAATACAAGAACCAGACAAACTTTACAAATACAAAATTGTCGGTAAAACCAGGGGAAGCCATATACTTCTGTTCCGATGGGTTCCCTGACCAGTTCGGCGGGCCTGAAAATACTAAGTTTGGTCCAAGAAGGATCCGTGAAATTATTCAAAATAACCATAAGTCTAAATTGAGCAACGTCCATAAGGTATTGGATCAGGAGTGGGAAGCATGGAAGGGTGATACCAAGCAAACCGACGACGTGCTAATGATCGGAGTGAAGTTTTAAATAAAAAAGTATAAGTACCATTAGAGAGGTATATTACTTGAAAATTATAATTTAAACTATATAAAATTGTAAAATAATAAAAAACGCTAAAGTGAACCCGTATGAAGTATATTTATGAATTGCATAAAACAATGCTACAGAGGAATCTGATACTTGTGTATGAGGGAGAGTTTACCCAGGAGATTACCAAGTCAGTATTGTCAATGGCCGAACGTAATATGGATTCCATAGGAGAGGAATCTAATATTAAAAGAAAGGTGTTTAACGTCATGGTAGAGTGTTTGCAAAATATTGTAAAACACTACGAAGAAAATGAAGCGCCTTCTGATAGAAATCATTCCGCTATTTTCTTAATCGGAAAACATCAGAATGAATACATCATCACTTCCGGAAATCCTATTAATCTTGATAAGGTAGATATGTTGAAAAACAAACTTGATCAGATCAATGGTTTGGATAAGGAAGGCTTGAAGACTCTTTATAAGGAAATTATTAAAAATAATGACTTATCTGAAAAGGGAGGCGCAGGATTAGGCTTTGTTGATATGGCCAGGAAATCAGGTCAGAAACTTGCCTATGATTTTGAGAAATTGAACGACACAACAGCATTCTTTTCTTTGCAAACAACGATTTCACGCGAACCATCAGAACTATAAAAGACAGATTTAAAATTTAAGGATATGGAAATATTAAATTTAGAAGGCGCAGAAGATACTCCGAAAATAATATTAGATAAGAACAACGGAATATTCGAAATATCAGGTAGATCATTGCCCGAAGATTCGGCTGAATTTTATCGTCCTATATTGGAATGGTTAGGAAAATACGGTGCAAGCCCTAATCCTAAGACAAGCTTTGTATTCAAACTTGAGTACTTTAATACAGCTTCATCAAAACTTATCCTGGATATACTTTCCAAGTTGGAGGATATACCTGGAATGAGCGTGATGTGGTATTACAATGAAGACGATGAAGACATGCAAGAGGCTGGAGAAGAATTCTCTGAATTGGTTGAAATTCCATTTGAATTTAAAACATACTAGAATAATCAAGGACCATTAACAATTATTTTGAAACCATTTTTTTTCTTCTTTATTCCTAAAGCAAATAGAGTATGAGTGAGGAAATCTTAAAGGCGCTGACGCAGTTATTTGCTATTATCACAAAGCAGGACGGGGGCGTCACTGAAAATGAAAGGGATTATATAATCCGATTCTTTCAACAAGAATTGGATAAAGATTCCGTGAAGGAATATGTAGACCTGTACGATCAGTTTGTAGGATATAATGTAGAAGATAATGGAGAAGTTAAGGTTGAGAAAAAACTGACTTCTGTTAAAGATTCTGTTAAGACCCTTGCAATATGTAAAAAGATCAATAAAACATTAACTCAGAAACAAAAGGTAATTGTATTAATTAAAATCCTTGAATTGGTGGCCTCCGACAAGAACCTGGCCTTCCAAAGAATGGAAATAATAGATACGATTTCTAATGTTTTCAACATTGGGAAAGATGAGTTTAAATTAATAGAGGCTTTTGTTTTAACAGAAGATTTTGCTTCTCTTGATTTCAGTGATTTGTTGGTCGTTAATTCGGAGCCCATCATTCCTAATCCCCAGTTAAAACACATTTTTACGGAAAACCTTAACGGTACCATCCTGTTTATGAAAGTGGATAGTGTGGATCTGTATTTTGTGAAGTACATTGGAAAGGACGATTTGATCCTGAATGGCTTTATTGTTAAATACAATCACGTCTATTTGTTTTCAAATGGAAGTACTATAAAAGGGCCGAAGAGTGCGCCTCTGTATTACAGCGATTTGATTGTTAATTTTCAAGCCGATTTCAAAGCCAATAAACTTTCCTTCAATGCGAAAGCACTGGAGTATAAGTTTAAAAATGGCGGAATTGGTTTAAGAAATGTAAATATCTCCGAAGGACCGGGAAAGCTCATTGGAATAATGGGTGCAAGTGGAGCAGGTAAAACTACCTTGCTTAACGTACTGGCCGGAATAGAATCACCCACTGATGGGGAAGTCTTAATTAATGGAATTAATATCCATAAAGAAAAGGACAAAATACAGGGCGTTATAGGTTATGTTTCTCAGGATGATTTGCTGATTGAGGAGCTTACTGTGTATCAAAACTTATACTATAATGCCAAGCTTTGTTTCAAAGACCTCAATGAAGCAGAATTAGACAAAAGGGTTATAGAAGTGTTGTCAAGTCTCGGGCTTGAACAAAGAAAAGATCTTAAAGTAGGGAGTGTATTAGACAAGACGATCAGCGGGGGACAACGAAAGCGTTTGAATATTGCTCTTGAACTTATAAGAGAACCTGCAGTAATGTTTGTGGATGAGCCTACTTCAGGGCTATCTTCAAGAGATTCGGAAAATGTAATTGACCTTTTAAAAGAGCTTTCGCTAAAAGGAAAATTAATTTTTGTAGTAATCCACCAGCCATCTTCAGACATCTATAAAATGTTTGATAAGATGTTTATAATGGATACCGGCGGATATCCCATTTTTTATGGAAATCCTGTGGAAGCTGTTACTTATTTTAAGAAAGCAACCCACCAGGTAGACAGTGAAAGAGGTCAGTGCGGAGTTTGCGGAAACGTTAATCCTGAACAAATTTTCAACATAATAGAGGCAAAAGTTGTTGATGAGTATGGCCAGTTCACAAATAAACGGAAAGTAAATCCTCAGCAATGGAATGAGTTATTTACCGAGAAATTCAAGCTGGATAAAACAGAAGATATTAAAGAACAGCCACCTAAAAATTTAAAAATACCTTCCAAGCTTAAGCAAATCCTGATTTTTACCACACGGGATTTTTTATCTAAAATAAGCAATAAGCAATACCTGATTATAAACTTGTTAGAGGCACCTCTTTTAGCATTTTTATTGGCATTTGTGATCCGGTACAAAAACGTTACTGAAGGTGGCGCGTATGTATACCGTTTCAATGAAAATATTCCTGCATTTATTCTGATTGCCATAGTGGTCGCCTTATTTATGGGCCTCACCGTTAGTGCGGAGGAAATTATAAAAGATAGAAAAATCCTTAAAAGGGAAGCTTTTTTAAATTTAAGCAGGACAAGTTACCTCTGCTCCAAGCTTTCAATCTTGTTTTTCCTATCAGCCATACAAACGCTATCTTTCGTTTTGTTGGGCAATTACATTCTGGAGATAGACTCAATGACCTTTAGCTACTGGCTTGCATTGTTTTCAATTTCCTGTTTTGCAAATGTATTGGGATTGAATGTGTCCTCTGCGTTTAACTCCGCAGTGACGGTTTACATCATTATTCCACTTCTTTTGATCCCTCAAATGGTATTGAGTGGGCTGCTTTTTAGCTTTGACAAGTTGAATAACATGATAAGCACCAAAGGAAAAGTGCCAATTATAGCTGATTTAATGGCTTCCAGATGGGCTTATGAAGCCATCGCCGTATATCACTACAAAAACAATCCCTACCAGGCCTCTTTTTACACTTTGGAAAAGGAGACGGCGGTAGCCGATTTTAAAGAAGCATACTGGCTTCCACAGGTGCTGGAAAAGATAACTTTTAGTCAAAACAATTATAAGTCAACGGATGATTCAGTAAAAAGAGAAGTTGCGCTTAGTCTTGATCTGATCAAAAATGAGCTTGCCGGTGAAAAGGACTTTATGGCCGGTAACAAGCTCGACCTGGATAAGGTGCTTTCTATGGAGGGCTTTAATGATGAAGTGGCAGGAAAGTTAAGAAGCCAGCTTGAAGCCCTTGAGAAGTTTTATCTGGAGAAATTCAGTAAGGCGGAAAGCCTTAAAGAAAGGTTCATTGCTTTAAAGGAATCCAAATTTGATTTCAAGCTTAATGATTTCAAGGACAAGTATTTTAATGAGAGCCTGTCGGATTTGGTTAGAAATGTGAATGCCAAGGACAGGATTATAGAGTATGAAAACAGACTTCTGAAGCAATCGGACCCGGTCTATACCGACCCGGTAAAGCCGGCTAGTTTCCTGGATTATCGTACGCACTTTTTTGCTCCTGTAAAGCATATGTTCGGCGTATTATACGACACATTTTATTTCAATATTATAGTAATATGGTTAATGTCTCTGATACTTTATTTTGCTTTGTATTTTGAAGTATTTAAAAAAATAATTGAAATCTTTAGTAAATAAATTAATTATCTATTTTCTGAAATATGAATAATAAAACGAGGGTTATGAAAAAAATTACAGCATGCATCTTGCTACTAATTATGGTAGGGTGCTCAAGTCCTAAAAACGATGATAAGGCGCTTCTGGAAAGTTTAGCAAATGAAAAAGCGGCAGAACCTTCAATTTCGGAAGAAACCTTGAAGGAGATCATTCAACAGATTCCCTCCCCGTTGGAAATCTCTTTTTTGATCAAGGACTTAGGAACAAAGTACGATAAATCCATTCTTAATTCTACAGACAATATGTCTAATTATAATAGCAATTTCCAAAAGGCTGTTAATTTAGGGATTTTTGGTACTGATCTAGGATACACCAACATATTTGAGCAGAACCAGGATGGACTTACTTATCTTACGGCAATAAAAGAGTTGTCCGATGGCTTGAATTTAGGGCAGTTTTTTGACATCAGGACGCTTAAAAGACTGGCAAGCAATAGCAAAAATCTGGATTCACTGCTCTTAATTACCACACAGAATTTTGAGAAGATAAACCAGTACTTACAAAATCAAAACCGGTCAAACTTGAGTATTCTCCTACTTACCGGCGGTTGGCTTGAAGCTTTGCACATCACCTGTCAGATTAATAAGCAAAATCCAAATAAAGAGTTAAGTGATAAGATTGGTGAACAGAAAATTATAATAGATCAGCTCATGCTTTTACTTTCTTTTTATGAAAGTGACCCGAATATCAATGAGTTTATTAATGATTTGAAACCGTTGCACGAGGTATACAATAACATCGAGATTTTAACAACCTACGAAGAATCTACTTTTAAAGAAATTGATGGTGTGCTTACAGTAGTAAATAACAGTACAAGTACAGTGAAAGTTACAGATCAGAATTTGGCTGATATAACAAGGCTAACTGAAACAATTCGTCAGAAGGTTACTAAATAATTATTTGCAGCTTATTAAAAATTAAGATCAGCCAAAAGTAAATAAGAATAGAAATGAAAAAGATATTTATACTAATCATACTTTCAATTTTTACATGCAGTTATTCGTTGATGGCGCAGTGTAACGCTGAGTCCTACAATGAAGCATGTATCGCGGAAATTCAGTCCAGGGGTTATACCTTTGTTAAAAGTTATAAGATTGATGGGGCCGGAGGTGCCAAAGCCAAGATCGAATACTCGTACGTATTCAGTAAGGACACAGAATATTTATTTGCAATAAATGGTAAAGACGGAGAAGCTAATGGGATAGTATTGACCATTTATGATTCAAACAGAAAGCTTATTACCACCAATTATGATAAGGTAAATAAGAAGTTTTACAAAGCCATAAACTTCCCATGTAAAGTAACAGGAATTTATTATATGACTTTTACTTTTGAGGGTTCTAAGTCGCACTGCGCGGCAGCGGTGGTAGGGTTTAAACGCTAATCGGAAGTTAAAAAATAAAAATAAAAATGAGGAGGCTGATTGATCAGCCTTTTTGTTTTATTGATGATTCCCAGAAATTATTTTCTGTTGACAATGGTAGCGCTGGCTTGTGCAGTCGGCAAAACCATTAATTCGCTGATATTTACATGACGGGGACGGGTAATTATAAAGAGAATTATATCAGCAATGTCATGGGCAGTCAGTGGTTCTAAACCATTGTATACATTTTTTGCCCTTTCTTCATCCCCTTTAAATCTGACTTTTGAAAATTCGGTTTCTACCATTCCCGGGTTAATTTCCGAAACCTTAATCCCAAACTTATTCAGATCCATTAACATTGATTTACTTAAAGCATCTACTGCAAACTTAGAAGCGCAATAAACATTTCCGTTAGGGTAAGTTTCTTTTCCCGCTATTGACCCCAGGTTGATTATATGTCCTTGTTGGCGTTCAATCATTAATGGCATGCAAAATTTGGAAACATAAAGAAGGCCTTTTACATTGATGTCAATCATTTTTTCCCAATCCTCAATATGCCCATCCTGTATAGGAGAGAGGCCATGGGCATTGCCGGCATTGTTTATAAGAACATCAATATTTTTAAAATCTTCCGGAATTGAATTCAAGGTATCTTCAGTCTGGTTTCTGTCACTCACGTCAAAAGTAAGCTTTAAGACTTCAGCTTTTCCATTAATCTCTTCTTCAAGAGAATCCAATAACTCTTTTCGTCTTCCGCAAATAATGAGATTGAAGTTATTGTTTGCCAACAAAAGAGCAGTAGCTCTGCCAATTCCTGAGGTTGCGCCCGTGATTAATGCTAATTTTCTCACGAGCCAAAAATTAAGTATAAGGATACTGAATGCGTTCTGAGAACATCAATTGGTCTATTGTAAACCGATCCACTAGGCGATAGCATATCCACCACTCCTTGTGAAAAACGGAGCTCTGGGGAGAATTTAAACATAGGATAATAAATATCAACACCTACACCATACTCCACAGACATATTGGTTTTATCAATATTGAGATGTTCTCTTTCATCATCCTTTTTGTTCGTCACCTCAAAGGCAGGCTTAATACCCCCTACAAGATACATTCTGAAGTTTTTTCTTCTTTCAGATTTGTATTTAAGAAGAAGGGGAATTTCCAGGTAGGTTACCTCTACTGTTTTGCTTATATTATTTGCGCTATTTGCATACATGTATTTGATGGTGTTTTCATAAAATCCGGCGGTAGGCAACACCCTTAGGTCAAAATAATCCCCCAGCCTTTTGTTTACGAGAAAGCCTATAGAAAAACCTCCGGAATTGAGGGGCTTTAACGCATGAATGGAATCGTCCTGGATAAAAATTTTATTGTATTTGAGCTTGTATTTTGAAACATGCCCGCCAATTACAAACCCGTAATGAAGTTTATGATTGTCAGAATTAGGCAGATTTATTTCCTGATATTTCTGGGCAAAGGCATGGTTAAGTATAAAGACGAAAAGAAAGAAAAGAATTATTCCTTTTTTCCGTAATAAATGGAGCTTATTCCAAATGTTAATGAAACCCATCTTGTTTTTTTAAATCCGATATTTTTAAAAATTTCAATAAAACTTTTTCCTTCGGGAAATGCCTGGACAGATTCGGGAAGGTAAGTGTATGCTGCATTATCTTTAGAAATCATTTTACCCATTAATGGTAAAATATTTTTAAAATAGAAATTGTAGAATTGTTTGACAGGAAATTTTTTGGGTTTTGAAAATTCAAGAATAACACACGAGCCTCCAGGTTTCAATACTTTATAAATATTACTTAGTCCCATTTCCAGGTTTTCAAAATTTCTAACTCCAAATGAAACGGTTACAGCATCAAAAGTATTATCCGGGAAGGGTAAATTTTCTGAATCTCCGTGGAGTAGCTCTATTTTGGAGGTAAGTTCAAGCCTCGATATTTTTTCCCGGCCTTTCTCAAGCATGCCTTTTGAAATATCT
>DASPJL010000175.1:0-5732 GCA_035628645.1 Cytophagales bacterium
GCGGCATACGTGGACTGGGATGTTCCTTGGAATTTCAGTATTAATTATGTGATGTCCTATGCAAAAAGAGGTCTTGCAAAATCTACTTATACCAATAACCTGAGTTTTAACGGAGACATCAGTCTCACCAAAAAATGGAAAGCCAGCTTTACCTCAGCCTATGATTTTGATCAGAAGGGGTTTTCAGATGTTACTACTTTCAGTATTATAAGGGACTTGCATTGCTGGGAGTTAAATGTAAATTGGTCACCTTTCGGCCCGAGAGCCTATTATAATATTGAGCTTCATGTCAAATCGGCGATACTTAAGGATTTAAAGCTTACAAGAAAGCGAAATATGATCTATTAGGGTTGGAAGTAGGAAGTTGGAAGCTCGAAGTTTTGTCCATCGTGTTTACAAATTTTTTTATACTTCCATCTTTCCGCTTCAATCTTCCCACTAAATACTTTTAGCTGTTCCTTTGCTTTGACCTGTTTTATTTTTTCATTTGCTAAATGGAAGAATTAATAAGATGTCCCTGGGCAGAGAAAGGCGATAAGGATTATATAAAGTACCATGACGAGGAGTGGGGTGTTCCGGTCCATAATGATCAAAAACATTTTGAATTTTTGATTCTTGAATCAGCACAGGCAGGGCTGAGCTGGAGCACAGTTCTGAAAAAGAGAGAAGGGTATAGAAGGGCTTTTTCAGATTTTGATGTAGAGAAAGTGGCCTTGTTCACCCCTGAGAAGATTGAAGAGTTGGTATTGAATCCTGAAATAATAAGAAACAGAGCAAAAATAGCGGCAGCAGTAAATAATGCCGTTCAATTTATAAAAGTACAAAAAGAGTTTGGGAGCTTCGATCGCTATGTATGGTCTTTTGTGCAAAATAAAAGCATCGTCAATACATGGAATACTTCAAAGCAAATTCCCGCTACCTCCCCCGAATCTGATGCTTTAAGTAGGGATTTAAAGTTGCGAGGCTTTAAATTTTTAGGAAGCACCGTCATTTATGCACATATGCAGGCCACAGGCTTAATCAATGACCATATGCCTAATTGTTTCAGGTATAAAGAATTGACTTAAAAATATTTATTTAATGACGTAGGGGAACCTGCCTTAAGTAATTGTATTATAGGCGGGTCAGGCGTTGTTTCGGCATAAACGTTTCTTTTTTAATTATATTTTAAAAAACAGGCTCCTTTTGTAGCACAATGATTGCTATGATCGTAATGACTATAAAATCAAGATAAAATAGGAAACAGTTAAATTACGATTGTGTATGAAAATAAAGTTACGTTTTAGGTTTCTGTTAATTTTTCTTTTGTTGGGTTTGGGGCTTGTTTCCTGTGCAGAAAATGACATTGATACAGCACTTGATGATACACCCACAGTAACTCCCGAATATGGCCCTAATTTTAAATTTTATACGGATTCAAATTTATTCCTTAAGGAGCAATCCTTAAGAACATCTACTCATAATGCTCCCTTTACAATTAAAGAGGTAAAAAAAGTTAATGAGAATTTAAAAATAACAGTGAATTACCAGGGAGGCTGCAGCGATCATTCTTTTGATGTGGTATGGGACGGAGTAATTAATCTTTCAAAACAAAAAAAGGTTAATTTAATTGTGAAACATGTTGGAAATGATCAATGTAAAACTTTAGTTTCTGATACAATTGTAATAAATTTAAACAAGTATTTTAATAACCTTATTGAGATTAACAATACGCTTTTTAATGTGTCGAATGGGTCTTCAATTCAAGAGGTTAATTCGGAGGTCAATTGAATTAGAATTTAATTTTTTTTCACTAATTAAATATTTACGATAGATAATAAAGTGGCCCATTCTGCAGGAGACATAGATGAACAAACTCTTCTTGGCTGTATCAAGAAAAACAGGAAGTGTCAGGAAAAACTCTACAAGCAGTTTTACGGATACGGAATGAGCATTGGGCTGAGGTATACAAATTCAAGAGATGAAGCAAAGGAAATTATAAATGATGCATTTGTAAAGATTTTTGCCTCCATCGAAAAATATGATTCGAAGCAATCTTTTAAAGCCTGGATACGGAGGATAATAATAAATACTTCAATAGATCATTACCGAAGAGAACTGAAGCATCAAAACCACCTGGACCTGGATACTCAGGTAGTTCAGGATTTGAACACTGAGGCGATAGACCAACTGGCATTTGAAGATATCGTGAAGCTTTTAAATCAACTTCCTGAGTTTTACAGAATCACCTTTAACCTTTATGAGATCGAAGGTTATTCACATGATGAAATCTCGGAAGTATTAAACATAACGCCCAGTTCTTCACGGGTATATTTGATGAGAGCTAAAAAAAGACTAAGAGAATTATTTCAAAAATATTATAGTACAAACGACAGGATGATTTCTTCATCGGCAGATCATGTAGTGATGAGGGAATCAATAATTTAAGTACTTATGGAGGAAAAATTTGATAAAGCATTAGCTGCCAAGATAAGGGCACTGGCTGAAGAAAGCGAATATGAGCCTTATGAAATAGGGGCATGGGAGAGTTTTGAAGCAAAAACTTTCGGTTCGGGAAATCATTTATTCAGGTTTCTTTGGATCGGTCTAGCTGCTAGTTTCTTGATGGCAATGTCCGTAAATACCATATATAATACCACCAATTTTAAAGACCTTAACTCCTCGTCTTTTTCCTTCCAGATACCTGAAGTTGATAATTATTCCATAGAGGAGAATAATAAGGTAGACTTTGAAAACGCAACTGCTCATAAAAATTCATCTATAAATACTTCTTTTGTTTCTTCTCCGGAAAAAGGAAATACAAAAAATATTAAACTTGTGAGTTATAGCACTTCTAAGCAAAGATTTTTTAGATCCAATTTTCAACGCTTTTCATTTTTTCCTGATCTTATCAATTCAGAAAATTATTCACGAGAGGATCAAATGATTAAGTACTCCAGTGGATTCATCCCCTATCCTGAAACCCCTCAAGAAATGAAGAAGAAAGGAAAAGAAATGAATCAAAGGCAAATTAAGGTGGGTGTTGTGTTGGCATCTTCTTTAAATTCCATTGATATGAATAAAAGCGGATGCAATATAGGAGCTGGGTTAATGGCTGATGTTCCTTTATTAAAAGGCATTTCGTTGAATACAGGATTGATATTAAATGCCCAAAGAATAAAATTTGAATCATCCAGGGCTGGAAAAAACGTAGAAACCAATGGTAAGATGGTAAGTGTGGATCTGCCTGTTAATTTAAAGTATAATGTATGCTCCAAACATGATCAGCAATTTTTTGTATCTGCCGGAATTTCTTCACTTGCTTATGTTAAGGAAGAATTCACTGATCAGGGAAATATTATTGAAGGCAGTGAAGGTTCGGAAGATAAAAGTGATGAATCCTTTAGTGGTCTGGATTTGGCAAAGTTCATGAACCTATCCATGGGAGTTGAAATTCCATTAGAAAGGCAATTCTCGTTACTTATCGAACCATACTTAAAATATCCTTTAGGTAACAGCACCAGCAGGGAGATTAAATATGCTTCGGCAGGATTAAGCTTACGACTAAACATGGGCTTAGCGCTTTTGAATTAAACAATCTGATTTTTATCCAAGCTTGATTTTTGAGGGAAATTATTATTATTTTCACGACAGTTCTCAAATTTTTTGGAACTGGATAAAGGTTTGCCAAAATGTTTTAAGCATTTAGGCAATAATTTTACTGCTAATTCTTTCCTTGTGATCTTAAACCTGTTATTTTTAACAAAATTTGTATGGAAAAAAATAACAAGAAGATCATTAATGCCTGGTGTACGTATGATTGGGCAAATTCAGTATATTCCCTTGTAATCACTTCTACCATTTTTCCTATCTATTACAATGCCGTCACCTCAACCCCTGCTACTGACGACAAGGATTATGTGAATTTCTTTGGGTTTGAAATTGTAAACACTGTCCTTTATTCTTATTCTCTGTCCTTTTCTTTTTTAATTATTGCATTAATTTCTCCGCTTTTGTCAGGGATTGCTGATTATTCCCATAGAAAAAAAGACTTTTTAAAGTTTTTTGCCTGGATGGGAGCAATTGCTTGTATGGGGTTATATTTCTTTGATAAGGAAACACTCGAGTTTGGAATTTTTTGTATGATTTTGGGCAGCATGGGTTATGCCGGAAGTTTGATATTTTACGATGCTTATCTTCCTGAAATAGCTACCCCTGATAAATACGATATAGTAAGCGCAAAAGGATACTCAATGGGCTATATTGGCGGGGTAATATTAATGGTAATAAACCTGGTCATGATTCAAATGCCTACCTTTTTTGGGTTTCCTGAAAATAGTACAGAACCTGTTAAGCTTTCATTCCTGATGGTAGGCGTATGGTGGATCGTATTTTCTATACTTAGCTTTAGGAACTTACCTTCGGGTGTATCTGCAAAAGACAGAGAAGAAAACATCCTGAAAAAAGGATACCTTGAAATTATTAAGGTATTAAAAAGTCTTAAAGGACTTTCTATCCTAAAACTTTTTCTTATTTCCTTTTTCTTTTACAATATGGGTGTGCAGACGGTGATGTATTTGGCTGCCACCTTTGGGGAAAAAGAACTCCATCTTCCGGCAGGTCAATTAATGGCAACCATTTTAATTATTCAGCTTGTAGGAATTTTAGGTTCCTATACTTTTGCGTTCCTTTCTAAAAAGAAAGGCAACAAATTTTCACTTTTGATTATGCTTTTAATCTGGATTGCGGTCTGTATCGGAGCCTATTTTATATTGAATGCCCAACATTTCTTTTTTCTTGCTTTTATTGTCGGACTAGTAATGGGAGGGATTCAATCGCTTTCACGTGCGACCTATTCTAAATTAATTCCGGAAAACACCATTGATACTGCTTCATACTTCAGTTTTTATAATGTTACCTTTTATTTATCAGTGGTTTGCGGAACATTTGCCTATGGGCTTATAGAGCAGATAACCGGAAGCATGAGAAACAGTACTTTTGTTTTAGCAGTATTTTTTGCTATCGGGCTTGGATTTTTGCTATTAGTGAAGATACCTTTGCACAAAGGATATAAAAAGAAGGTTGCTTTAGGCGCCTTAGAAGTGATAGAATAATTAGGGATATTAGCTCAGTTGGTTTAGAGCGCTACCTCGACAAGGTAGAGGTCACTGGTTCGAACCCAGTATGTCCCACTTTTTTAACTTTCCATAGTTATGTCTTTTGAAATATCTGGCCGAATATTAATTATTAGAACCTTATTTATTCTAATTCAAACATTTCACAAAACTTAGTATGTCTCACTTTTTTTTAAAATTCTGAGATTTCTTTATTCCCTGGACACAGCCTTTTTTATTCTTATATTTCGTTTTTTTAAGCTTCCTTAATAAACCTGAGTTCGATTAATAATTAGGTTAAAGTTGTCTAAAATAAATTGGTTTTTAAATAAAATAAGTCATGTTTATTTGCTATATTAAGATGGTCTAAATCAATCATATAGCTACTAAAACATGACTCTTACTGACTCTAAAATTACTGAAATTTTTTATCTTATTGATGAATTTTGCCTTTGTTTTGAAAATTCCGTCAAAAAACATCTCCTTGGAAATGCACCTAAGAGAAAGCCTACAATGAGCTGTAGTGAGGTAATAGCTCTGATGGTAATCTTCCATACAGGAGGATATAGAAATATGAAGCATTTCTACATTCATTATGCACAAGTACATCTTTCTCATTTGTTTCCCAAAACAGTTTCC
>DASPJL010000176.1:0-28698 GCA_035628645.1 Cytophagales bacterium
ATTTGAAGTGGAAGACAACGGCATTGGCCGGGCAAAAGCCGCTCAGATAAACAAAGCACTTAAAACCGGACATCACTCCTACGCCACAACAATCACCGAAGAGCGTCTCGCCCTGATCCATGAAAAAAGCAGTTTGAAAGAGATGGTGAGCATTGTGGATGTACTGGATGAAATGAATGAAGTTTCTGGGACTAAGGCGAGTTTTAATATTCCTTATAAGTATGTTTAATAACGTCTGAACCGGAATTTTTAGAATTATTGGACTATAAGAAGCACCCTCCATTAACTCCAGTTCAGACAAAATATCTTGTATAATAAATATATAATCCCTACTTTACTTTTTTAAAATTTTCCACGGAGAAAATATCCTTTAAGTAAATGAAAATCAGAACAGTAATTATTGATGACGAGCAAGGCGCTCGGGAAGCATTGAGAAAAATGATCGGCCTTTATTGTCTCAATGTGGAAATAATTGCGGAAGCACAGGGCGTGGACGAAGGATTACAGGTAATTAAGAATACTAACCCGGACCTTATTTTGCTGGACATTAAAATGTTTGATGGTACTGGCTTCGATCTACTGAAAAGAATTGAAAATGCGGATTTTAAAATCATTTTTATAACGGCATATGATGAATTTGCATTAAACGCAATAAAATTCAGCGCTTTGGATTACTTGTTAAAGCCTGCAGAACCAGAAGAACTTGCCGCTGCAATTAAAAAGGCTGAGCTGGCAATTGAGGTTGATATTCTTAATCTTAAAATCAAGACTTTAATTCATAACATAGAAAAGGAAAATAAGAGGTTGACAGTTAAGACGTCCGAATGCTATCATATCATCTCCGTCAACGAAATCATCCGATGCGAAGCGGAAGGGAACTACACCAGGTTTTTTCTTCAGAATGGCAATAAAATACTAGTTTCCACCACGCTTAAAGAATATGAAGAATTGCTTGAACAATACCAATTTTTTCGAACACATCAATCACATCTTATAAACCTTAAAGAAATCTCGCGTTTTGAGAAGAAAGACGGAGGAACGATTATAATGAAAGACAAAAGCAAAGTACCTGTATCCACTCGGAAAAAGGAAAGACTGCTGGAAGTGATTGAAAATCTGTAGTATTGTCAGGGCTCTTCGGGAACAAGCAAGGGCTACTTATTCTACAAATTTCATCCATTCTACAAATTCAGGTTCAGGCACTTTTCAATTCATTTCAGGCCTATAATCGATCAGCATCTGTATTTAGTAATTAACCGAAAAAGCCTGATCAGACTTTTCCTACCTTAGAATCAAATTTTTAATCATTCCTGTCAAGATGATTTTAAAAGCACTGAACCTGATGAGGGACATTTTGGAGGAAAGCGCTATTCCACCCGATAAACTTCATGTTGCATTGGGCAAATATTATGATACCCTTGATCAATTCCTCAAAATGGATGAAGTAAAAGCGCAAGAGACCGAATATCTTATGGTCAGGGAAATCATGAGGGAAACTGAAGCTTTTATGAGTTTCCTTGAACTGTGTAACCAGCTAACAGGCATAAAAGTTATTGAAAAAAAATAAAAGAATTTCTTCTAAAAATAGATCAGGGGATAGCGAAATTTCCCAAAAACATCTTTATCCTTTTCTCAACAATTCCTAAAGCCTTCCTAATTCTTTTCAGAGTAAATCATTTCTTAATGGATACTCAATGTTGCTTTAACAATTCCCTTTTTAGGTTAGTAAAACACTCTATCTACATAAGCAATTAACAATCGTTTAAATATTCAAAGAGTGTAAAAAGAGTGGAGAAAGAGTGGAGAATATTGTAGGTTACCTTTACCGCAGTTAGGATATAAAGGATGGTAAATATCATCAGACAATTTAATTTTAAACTATGGCCAGGTCAATAAATAATATTTTAACTAAAGGTTTGAGCGGAATGGTGGGAAAGCAAATGGTGTTTAGAACCTGGAACGGGAAAACTTTCATCTCTGTAGCCCCAAGAAAACCAAAGAAACAAAGCCCTTTGCAGAAGGAGAACAGGAGCAGGTTCAGAAATGCTACCGCTTTTGCCAAAAGCATGATGAAGAACCCTGAAAAGAAAGCCGAATACACGGAAATAGCAAAAAAACTTAAGCTTCCTAACGCTTATACTGCAGCCATCACAGAATATATGAGAAAGCCTGAAATAAAAGAGGTAGATACCTCCCACTACTCAGGAAAGGCGGATGAGGAAATAAAGATCCTAATTAGGAAAAAAGGCTTTGAAATACAGCAAGTTGAAGTAATTATTGTGGATAAAAACGGTGAAATAATCGAGGAAGGAAAGGCTGTAAAAGGCTTTGTGTCAGATTGGATGTATAAAACCAGGACTGAAATTAAATTGAAAGAAGCTGTACAATTTAAAGTAATCGTGAGGGACAAAGCGGGCAATTTTATTGAAAAGAGGGTGTAAGCGTTTTACATTAACGCTTCAATCAAAACATTTGATGGATTAATAAACTGGCTGAATTTTTGTAAATCCCTATCTTATTTTTTTATTTGGTGGAATTATGAAGATAAGGACTGTAATTATTGATGATGAGCAAGGGGCCAGAGAAACTTTAAAGAAACTTATCGACCTTTATTGTCCGGGAGTTCAAGTAGTAGCAGAGGCTGAAGGCGTAGAAGAAGGGCTAAAAACAATTAAGGCCAATGATCCTGACCTCGTTTTGCTTGACATTAAAATGAACGACGGTACTGGTTTTGATTTATTAAAGCGCATAGAAAATCCTGACTTTAAAATTATATTCATTACCGCCTTTGATGAATTTGCTTTAAGTGCAATAAAATTCAGCGCTTTAGATTATCTATTAAAACCTGTAGAACCGGAAGACCTTATTTCGTCTGTCCATAAAGCAGAGCAAGCTCTTGAACAAAACATCCTTAACTTAAAGATTAAAACCCTCCTGCATAACATTGAAAAGGAAAATAAAAAACTAACAGTAAAAACTGCTGAATGCTACCATATACTAGCCATCAATGAAATCATCAGATGTGAAGCTGACGGAAATTATACGCATTTCTTTTTAACCAACAGAAGGAAAATATCCGTTTCCATCACCCTTAAAGAATATGAAGAACTGCTTACGCAATATCAGTTTTTCAGACTCCATCACTCGCATCTGATCAATTTACATCAGGTGGAGCGATTTGATAAAAGAAACGGCGGAGCAATTATCATGAAAGATAAAAGCTTGGTTCCCGTAGCAGTCAGAAAAAAAGAGAGACTTATTCAGCTTCTGGAAAACTTATAGTCTACTACTCTCTTCGTTGCTTGTACTTACTTAATCCTCCTTTGCCTCCACTGATAAGGGATTCCTTTGGACTGACTTTATCTTTCTGTTTTTAAAGGGATCAATACAAATACTCATTGTCTGACATCATATACTCAACAGCTCTTCTCTTTTAATAAAGGCCTGAAAAGTTAATTGTTCAGATAATTATCTTAGAGTTATTAAATGACCTAAGATTTTTTTCTCCTTCATCTGAGATTGTTTCTTTGAAAAAAGATATAATTTTTTAATCAGAAAACTTTATAGTTTTTAAGAGAAGGAGGAAAATTCAAGGGGGGAAAAAGAATTGGAATGATATTGTTTTGCTAACAAGATGATTCTTTTGACTTAAAATAAATAAGGGTTAATAATTGGTAGGATTAAACTTTACCTAATTGAATTCAATTACTTATAGCTTACCAATCTTAAAGTCGCAAACTTCTGGTTTGTGACTTTTTCTTTTATTTCCTGCGATGGTCAGTTATCACTGAAAGGGTTTTTCCAGGTATCGAGCTTTATTTTTTCTATCATTAAAAAGTTCTTGAACTCATGAACCATCCTGGACATTTCCAAATCCCGCTGCAACATGTCCTGATATTCCTCATCTGAAGATTCCACTACTTCCTTTATTTTTAACAGATTGGCTTTCATCATATCCAACGAACCATGGATTTGTTCCTTTGCGTCTTCGGGTCCATCCATGGATGCAATTTTATTCTCCAGTTCACTTATCAAGGCTTCGGTAAACGGAATCATATCCCAGGGATTATTTGGCCTGTTCCAGGTAAACTGGATATTACAACGTCTGCATTTATATCGGTTACATTTCCATTTTTCCTCTGTATCCACTCCGATGATTTTCAAATGCGTGTTACTATTACATCTTGGGCAACTGGCATTGTCTTTAATCAGGCTCTTTAGGCTTTCCCTGTTCTTGGTAATGGTATCCCTGTCTTCTGCGTGAAGGTATATTTTTTCAATTAATGTATTGCATGCGGCAACTACTTTATTATGTTCTTCCTCAAGCTTACCCTCAGAAACAAGGTTTTCAGTGTTCTTAATAAAAAAGTTAGCTAGTTTTACTAATTCCCGTTCGTTTTTATTTAATAGTTGCATAGGCATTTTTCAATCGTTGAAAGTTATTAATATTTAAAGGAAGAGGGAAATAGGGTGACAACAGATTATTGTTATCCAAACTGAACTCAATCGCTTATAATTATTTTAAATCTGCTTTTACATTAACCGGATGCAAAAGGAAAAAGTGCTAATAGAAATGAAGAATGTTGGTTTTTCTAAAAATGGAACAAGCCATTTTGAAAACATCAACTGGACAATAAGACAAAATGAAAGCTGGGTAGTCGCAGGTCCCAATGGTGCTGGAAAAACACTTTTAGCCGAAGCTATCATTGGAAATATTTTTATCTCAAAAGGCTCAATAGATTATCGTTTTAATAGGTTTGACGGCAGGTACTTTAGAATAAGCGATTTTGTCGCTTACATCTCTTTTGCAGAAAACTCCAATCAATTCAATTATTCCAAATACTATTATCAGCAACGGTTCAATGCCACCGAATCGGACGACAGCATAACAGTCCGGGAATTTTTAGGCGATTCATCCCCGGACTACAACTTGTTTGAAATTTTTGAAATAGATGAACTTCTCGACAAAGCATTTATAAAGCTTTCGAACGGTCAAACACGAAAGGTACGACTTGTAAAGGCCCTGCTAAAAAATCCAAAACTTTTGATCATGGATGATCCACTGATCGGCTTGGATGTGGAGTCACGAAAAAATTTCAAAAGCATTATAAACCGATTACATGCTAAAGGAACAACCATTCTTTTACTAACTACTGCCAAAACGGAATTCCCGGAATGCATAACGCATGTGCTGGAATTGGAGCATTGCAGAATTAAATTTTCGGGCACTTTAAATGACTTTAAGCGCAGGGCAACAAAAGCCACAATGAATATAACCGGTAGTTTACTGAAAGACTTTTTTAACAACCAAAGTATTCCGTCCCAGAATTTCCAAGTTGCCATCAGGTTCTCCGACGTAAATATTAAATATGGCGAAAATCATATAATCAGAAATTTGAGCTGGGAAATTAAAAGAGGTGAAAAATGGGTCTTATCCGGACCTAACGGCGCCGGAAAATCTACCTTGTTAAGTTTGATAAATGCAGACAATCCTCAGGCATATAGTCAGGACATTTTACTTTTCGACAAACAGCGGGGCACCGGAGAAAGTATTTGGGATATAAAAAAGAAAATAGGGTATCTCTCGCCTGAACTTCATTTGTATTTCCGGTCAGACATGACTTGTGAAGAAGTAGCGGCCACAGGTTTTGTGGATACGTTATTTTTAAACAGGACTTTAACAAGCGCCGAAAAAGATGTATTAAACAAACTTTTTGAATATTTTAAAATAGAAGATTTTAAAGAGAAAACATTTTTGAGAATTTCAGTCGGGCAACAACGGCTGATTCTATTTATACGAGCACTAGTGAAAAACCCGCCGTTTTTAATACTTGATGAGCCATTTCAGGGAATGGCAGATGACGTCATTGAAAAATGTCAAAAGCTTTTACACTTGTTTTCTTCACCTTCCAAAACCATAATTTTTGTCACCCATGAAAAAGGTGAGATTCCAGAATTTATTGATAAGGCATTTTATTTAAAAGAAGGAAAAGGAACTATAATTTAAAACTTCCGGAGGGCTTCAGGCCTTTAAATCAACATTTAGAGCAAACTTTTGGAGGGTTTAAAACCCTCCAAAAGTTAAAAGAAATAAGTCTTTTGCTAACTAACCATTTAAAATTCAACATTCAACATTTCTTCAGCCGCGTTTCTCCCAGCTATCCATGCTGTTGTCCAGGCGTTTTGGAAATTAAATCCTCCAGTTATTCCATCGATGTTTAAAACCTCGCCGGCAAAAAATACTCCCTGAACGATTTTACTTTCCATTGTTTTGAAATTTACTTCGGAAAGCTTCACACCACCACAAGTCACAAACTCCTCTTTAAAAGTAGTCTTTCCGGAAACCTCATATTCTGATCTTAATAGCGTTTCCATTAGTTTATTGAATTGTTTTTTTGAAAGATCCATCCATCTTCTCTCCTCCTCTATTCCGGCTTTTTGTACGAAAGTCTGCCAAAGCCTCCTGGAAATGCCAAAAACAGGATTTGAGAGAACTACCTTCTTTTTATTTTCTTCGGCAACGAGATTTAACTTTTCCCTAAGTTCTTCATCATTTAAACTCCCCAGCCAGTTGATATGAATCTTAAATTTGTAGCCAAGATCATTTAAAAGTCTTGCTCCCCATGCCGACAATTTGAGAATTGCAGGCCCGCTAAATCCCCAATGGGTAATCAGAATAGGGCCGTTTTGCTCGAGTTTTGAACTGAGTATTTTAACTTTAGCAGAGGGAAGAGAGATTCCGGGAAGACCGGACAAATCTGAGTCAGGAACATTAAATGTAAAAAGAGAAGGAACTGGTTTTTCAATGCTATGACCTAATTCCTTTAGCCAGTTATAACTTTCCTCTTTTGGACTGCCTCCGGTTGCAATTAAAATTTTGCGGGATTTTAATTCTTCTCCCGTGCTTAAGGAAAGTATAAATAAAGAAGCGTTCTTTTGAATGTTACTAACGCCTCTCCCAGTTATAATTTTAACATTATGCTTTTCAGTTTCCTTTAAAATACAATCTATAATTGTCTGGGAATTGTTTGTTACGGGAAACATTCTTCCGTCGGATTCGGTTTTTAACTCCACGCTTCTTGATTCAAACCACTTGATTGTTTCATTGACTGAAAATTGCTCAAAGGCAGTCTTCAACTCTTTCCCACCCCGCGGATAGCTTCTTATTAATTCGGAATTATTGAAACATGCATGCGTGACATTGCACCTTCCTCCCCCTGAAACCTTTACTTTGGACAATAATTTGGAAGACTTTTCAATGATACAGATCCTTAATTTTCTGTTATGGCTTGCCGCACTTAAAGCGCCGAAAAAGCCTGCTGCGCCTCCTCCTATCACTACCAAATCATAAGTATCTATCATCAACTTCTTGTAAGCGTGGCTAATAATTTAAGTTAATCAGATGGCAAATTACCAAAAAGTAAAAAAGACCGGAAATTCGGTCTTTTTTACTTTATCTATAATTATATTAAGCTAAATATTTCCTTTCTTTAATTCCTTCACTGCGTAATCACAAGCCCTTGCAGTTAAAGCCATATAGGTAAGCGAAGGATTGACACACGAGGCTGAAGTCATACAAGAGCCATCTGTAATGAAAACATTTTTGACCTCGTGCATTTGATTGAAAGCATTCAAAACTGAGGTTTTGGGATCTTTACCCATTCTTGCTGTTCCCATTTCATGGATAGCCATTCCGGGAAAAGACCCTTTGGTATGGGCTTTTACATCTTTTAATCCGGCTGCTTCAAGCATTTCTACGGCATCATTAATCATGTCCTTCTTCATGTTTTGCTCATTTTCTTTGAACTCGCAATCAAAGACCATGGTAGGTTGCCCCCATTTGTCCAGATTCTTTTTATTTAAATAGACTCTGTTTTCATAATAAGGTAAGCATTCACCAAACGCTGTAATTCCCATTGACCATTGGCCAGGCCTTGAAAGAGATTCCTTAAAATCCGCACCTACTCCAAGTTCAGCTATTCCCCGTTGCCATCCTGACCTTGACGCAGATCCCTGATAACCAAAGCCTCTTAAATAATCCCTCTTTTCCTCACCTAAATTTCTAAACCTTGGTATATATATTCCGGTAGGTCGTCTTCCATAATAATATTTATCCTCAAAGCCTTCCATATACCCGCTAGCGCCCACCCGGAACTGGTGATCCATAAGGTTATGCCCTATTTGTTCGCTACCATTTCCCAATCCATTTGGAAAACGCCTTGAGGTAGAGTTCAGGAGAATAAATGTGGTGCCTACCGTAGATGCATTTAAGAAAATGATTTTGGAATAAAATTCAATTTCTTCACCTGTTTGGGTATCCAAAACCTTAACGCCCGATGCTTTTCCTTTTTTATCATCATAAACCACAGAAGTAACGAGAGAATGAGGCCTGACTGTAAGGTTTCCAGTTTTCATTGCAGGAGGCAATGTAGTGGATTGCGTACTGAAATATCCGCCGAAAGGACATCCGCGGCTACATAAACTTCTATACTGACAGTTTGTGCGTCCATGCAGAGGCTGAGTTAAATTGGCCGTTCGTCCCATAATCAGGTTTCGGCCTTTAAAGCTTGATTCTATCCCCTTCTTAACCTCTTTTTCTACACAATTAAACTCCATTGCCGGCTGAAACTGCCCATCAGGCAATTGTGGCAATCCGTCCCTGTTTCCGCTGATTCCTGAATATTTTTCTACATAATCGTACCAGGGAGCAATGTCTTTATACCGAATCGGCCAGTCTATGGCTACACCTTCTTTAGCATTGGCTTCAAAATCCTGTTCACTGAGTCTGTAGGATTGCCTGCCCCACATCACCGACTTCCCTCCCACTATATCAGGACGAAACCAGTCAAACCTTTTTTTCTCGTCGTAGGGCGCATCACTATCATTAAACCAAAAGCTTTCATTGAATTCACTGTAAGGAGTATCTCTGCTCAGATAGGCATGAGAGTCTTTCTGGGCCTGGGTTAATTTACCCCGATGTTTGAATTGCCACGGGTGTTTCAAGGCATTTTCATAATCTTTGATATGTTCAATATTTCTTCCTCTGTCTAACATCAGAACCTTTAATCCCTTTTCTGTGAGTTCTTTTGCAGCCCAACCTCCGCTTATTCCGGAACCTACTACTATTGCGTCAAAGGTATTTTGTACTTTAGATTTTATATTTAAATTCATTTATCTCTCTTTCTTAATTTTTAAAATTGAAAAAACTTATATGGCCCATGTCTTTTGATCCGGTTCAAGGGAAATGCAAGATTTGTAGGCTCCCGGAACAGGCAAGTATTCTAATGCCTGGGTACAGCCTATTTCAGAGGTAAAATAACCAAACAAGGTAAGTTCCTTGATCATTATTATAAATGGATTTCCGGCAGTTGCAGTATTTTCCACGGCTTTCGCCTTCACTTCCTCTTTCAACAGAAAATCTGTTTGTTCGGCAGGAAGCAAATTAAGAAAGGGTTTTCTATAAATATTTTGCGCAGCTAAATCGAAATCATTCAAACCAGAATAGAACTTGGCTTTATCTTCCTTTTTATAGCATTCCTCTATCATCATAACTATGAATTCAGGCACGCCCGCTGCCTTTGCTCCCGGTGTTTTGGTTTCCGGGATTATAAGCTCAGCGATTACCTCAATTACTTGTTTATGACTTTCTGATATTAAATATTCCTTTTTTTCTAATGTTTCCAATTCCAACTTTTCATAGTTGGATAAGCCCATTAAAAGGGGGGCTGAAAAGGATGCACCCAATAAACCTGTTACTCTAAGAATGGCGTCTCTTCTCTTCATTTGTATATGGGTTGGGGGTTTGAGGTATAAGATTCGGGGAAGGTCACTTGAAACTTCTTACTTTTATTCATAAAATCATTCATTATTATAAAATACTTTTGCTTTGCTTTTTTAATTTTCAATACTTGTCCGCTCTTTTTCAGAATCCTCACATCACCGAATCAGCACATCATAAAGTCATTGGTTAACGATGATTAACCTTGCATATTGAAGTGGTACAAATTCTCTGAAAAATAAACTTATTAATAATTTTATTAATATAATACTCTTCTAAAAAATTACACACGATTCCTTATCTTGCTTTTTATGAAACGTTCGGGGCATGCTGATCTTCCTTTGCACTATGGCCATGTGCCTTATTGGTTAGCTGAAAGGATGAGTAAGCTTGGAGGAGCCATTATTGAATCCATTGCAGTTAACTACGGTAAATCGGAAGTGCTGAAAAGGATCAGTGATCCCCTCTGGTTTCAGGCGTTCGGATGTGTATTAGGTATGGACTGGCATTCTTCAGGAATTACTACTTCGGTAATGGGCGCATTAAAAAAAGCAATAAATCCTGTTTCTCACGAATTGGGAATATTTATTTGTGGCGGGAAAGGAAAACATTCCAGGCAAACCCCTGATGAAATAATTAAAGTAGCTGAAAAAACAGGAATTGACGGAATTGGTTTAGTGAAATGCAGTAAGCTTAGCGCCAAAGTAGATAATACAGCTATTCAGGATGGTTTTCAATTGTACCTTCATTCTTTTATTGTGTCGGATGAAGGAGAATGGGCGGTAGTTCAGCAAGGAATGAACGAAAGCTCCGGCCTGGCAAGAAGATATCATTGGCACTCTGCTAAAATAAAATCTTTTGTAGAAGAGCCGCACACTTTTATTTATGGAAAGAATCAGGGAGAAATCCTGAACCTTGTAGATAAAAAAGCAGCTAGTACTCAAAAAGGAATTCTTCAGCTTGCCGCGGAAAATCCATTGCAGGTAATACCGGAAATAAGAAAAATAATAATGCCCAGGCAGCATGAGGTAAAAGCCAAGGATGTCAATTTAAAAAGATTGGGAGCAGTGCTTGCGACTGCCCATGAAAAAGAGCTAAGAGATTTTGAGTCACTTTTGTTATTGGAAGGTTTAGGACCAAGAACTTTACAATCATTGGTTTTGGTAAGTGAAGTAATCCATGGAACACCTTCACGCTTTTCCGATCCGGCGAGGTTCTCCTTTGCCCATGGTGGAAAAGATGGTCATCCATTTCCAGTACCTACTAAAGTTTATGACGAAACCATCCAGGTATTAAGAGACTCGGTTGAAAAAGCAAAGATTGGCTTTTCAGATAAAGAAAAAGCATTAAAAAGTTTGCATAAGATTTCACAGGATGTAGAAAAGAATTTTGAACCTAATACGAACTTCGACAAAGTAATTCAAAAGGAAAGAAATGATTCCCATAAATACGGAGGAAGAACCATTTTTGGAAAAGCTCTTCCTCCAAAAACGGATAAAAACGGGCAAATGAATTTGTTTTAAAAGAAAGTACCATTCAACCCTATAATTTTTGAGAAAACCACTATATGCAAATTAAAGGCATTCACCACATCGCAATCATTTGTTCCGACTATCATGTGTCGAAAAAGTTTTATACAGAAACTTTGGGTTTTAAACTAATAAAAGAAGTTTACCGAAAAGAAAGAGACTCCTATAAACTGGATCTGGAAGTAGGCGGAAAATACCAAATCGAACTTTTTTCCTTTCCTTCTCCTCCACCTCGTCCTTCAAGACCGGAAGCCGTGGGATTAAGGCATCTTGCTTTTGAAGTAGAAGACGTGGAAAAGGCGGCTAATGAACTTAAATCAAGGGGTATTGACCTGGAACCTATAAGAATCGATGAGTTCACAGGAAAGAAATTCACCTTCCTGTCAGATCCTGATGATCTTCCTATCGAGCTTTATGAAACCAGTGAATAGACAAAACAGGGGGGCATATCAAATGTTACTGACACTAGTAACCCCAAAGACCGATTAAACTGGGTAATGGGGATGTGGATTAAAATGAATGATGTGTAGAAATTATTCCTCTCGTTAAACCTAGGGAATAATTATGGAAACATTTTTTTTAGTTCTTCCCAAAGTTTTATTTTTTTAGTTTTATCTTCTTGTATTTCAAAAAGCGAATCAGAGTATAAAACCTCTACATCATTTACTTCCGACAGTTTATACTTGTTTAATTTAAGGTCATTGAAAAGCTGAATCAACTCCTCACCAAACAAAATTAATTTGGTATAAGAAATTTTATTTTCAAGATCAGAAGGATGCAAAGCAGGAAATAAGAAACTGTTAACCAATGCAATATCATTAAACGTGAGCTTAACCGCGCCTAAGATTTTGCCTAAAAATTCTTTGTCTTTTTCATTGATTGTGTCAGACTCTCGGTCATGTATCACTATTAAAATCTTTTTCCTGTTTTCCCCTATATAAGTAATCTCCTTTTTTACAATTTCTATTTCTTCAGGATTTAACAGAACAGGAGATTTTTCCTGTACAACGAATATCCCTTCGGGGTAAAAGGCTTGATAAAATGTTTTATTCATAACACTCCAGGTCTCTTATTTAATAGGCTTAAGATCAAAAATAGCTTTAAGTTCCGTAGCATCACTTGGCTTCATCCTCCCTCCCAAAATCAGTCGTAACTGCCTTCTTCTGAGCGCACTTTCATAAAGGTCTATTTCCTCAGGCGTCTCAGGCACTACCTCCGGCACTTGCAACTTATTTCCCTGCTTGTCCAATGCTACAAAAGTAAAAAATGCCCTGTTGCTCAATTCCTTCTGACCAGAGGGAATATCCTCAGACCAAACCTCGATATAAACTTCCATAGATGAATGAAAAGACCTTGTTACCTTGGCTGTCATCGTAATAACATTGCCAAGTTTTATAGGGTGAGAAAAGGAAACATTATCTACAGAAGCGGTAACTACCGTGTTGTTACTGTGCCTTTGAGCAGATATTGCCGATACAATGTCCATCCAATGCATCATTCTGCCTCCCATTAAGTTATTAAGCGTATTGGTGTCGTTGGGCAAAACAATCTCCGTCTTTGTGACTACGGATTCTTTTACAAATTTTTGTTTAATCATCTTAGGCAATTTTAAGCAATTAATTGAATAAAAATTTTAAAATAAAAGTATATGGATTACTGGGAATAAATTAACTTTGTTCTGGTTGAAATTATAAATTTATTCAAGGCATAGAAATTGCTAAGGAATTCTCATTATCAAATATACCATTGAAGTCTTACTGCGTAGTTTAAAAATATATGGATAGATTTAGGATAGAATACAAATGTATAAAGGTGCCTAAACCAAGTAGTGGTTTGGAGGGTTTCGAAGAAGGCAAAACTTTTATTGGCCGTTCTTTTAATGGCTTTTATGAAGTCGCTTCAAGTTGGGGAAGCGGCAAGCAAACGAAACTGATCAGTAAAGCTTATTTTGAAGAACATTTTGAACTGGTAGGTGTACCACAACCAGTAACTAAATAAAAAAACTACTTATTTTCGGGACCATAATTCATATCAAAACCAATGATGAATGTGGTCCCTTTTCCTATCTCGCTTTCTATATCAATTGACCCTTTGTGGTTATAAATAATGTTTTGAGCTGAAGTTAAACCAAGTCCTATTCCGTTTGGTTTACTACTATAAAAAGGTTCGAACAATCTTTCCAAAATTTCACTACTCATTCCTGATCCGTTATCTGCAATAGTCAACGTGCATTTATTATCATTCTGCGTAGTCGTAATTTTAAGCTTTCCTTTAATATGTGCCATTGCTTCAATCGCATTCAGCACAATATTCAGAATTGCAGTTTTCACGCTACCTGCATCCACATAAATATCCCCGATGTTTTCATCGTAATCTTTTTCTATCGCTATTCCTTTCAACTTGATGCGGTCTTTAGCTAAATCCAGGCTTTCATCAACCAGCTTATTGACAGAATATTTTGAGAATTGATTATGAGCGGGTTTTGCAGAATTTAATAATTCGGTTATTAATTGATTAATCCGCTCGCAATTCCTCTTTATGATATCAAAGTATATAAAAGAATCTTCGTTCGCCTGAAATTCATTTTTCAACTGCTCTAGTGACAAGGTAACATTAGTAAGCGGATTTCTTACTTCGTGGGCAATAATATGAGCAATCCTTCCGGTAATCGAAAGTTTTTCGCTGTTGATCAACTGTTGCTCGGTTTTTCTTCTTTTAGTAACATCATGCAATATGCCCTGGTAATATTCCTGGTCTCCATCCCGATGAATACTAGAAGTCAAAATACACAAAACCTTTTCGTTGGATTTGGTATATAAAGTAATTTCATCTCTTTGATAAAGTTCATTTGACATCAGGCTACTGTATAAATCCCTTTCAAAAAGTTGATGCACCTTCATCTGAAGTAATTCTTCCCGCGAATAACCCAAAAGCTTTGTAGAGGAGTTACTTATATCAATAAAATTACCGTCTTTATCCGTGATAAAAATAACGTCAATGGAATTTTCAAAAATGCTTCGGTATCTTAACTCACTTCGCTTAACAGCTTCTAAAGTATTTGCGCGCTCAAGCGCATACCGGATATACCTTTCTAATAAAAACGAGTCCAGCTTGTCTTTTATTAAATAATCCGCCGCACCGGATTTCATCGCCTCTATGTCCACCTTTTGATTATAGTTCTCAGTGAAAAGGATTATAGGAACGGCACATCCCTGGGAAATAGCTTTTTTAAGCAGTTCTATTCCATTTAACTGATCGAGATTATAATCTATAAGGTAAATCTCATGCCTGTTTTCTCCAATTATATCTGTTGCCTTAGCAAAACTATTTGCCCACTCAATTTCAAATTTTCTTCCGGGAATATTCTCCAGGAGGTTCTTTGTTAATATAAAATCTTTTTCATTTTTATTAACTACAAGAATCCTAATTGAATAAGTTTTATTTTTTTTGAGTAACTGGGCATCACTCAAAAGTTTACCTTCTATCGTTTGAGTTATTTGATCTTTTTTGGACATTATTTACCCTGTCTGACCTTCTATATTAAATTGCTTAAAATTAAAATGGCAAGAATCACCCTAAGATATTGTATGCATTCATCTTATTATACAAGGTCTTTCTATCAATCTTTAAAATTTTTGCCGCTTTTGTTTTATTATAATTCACTTGTTTCAAGACTTCCTTAATCATTTCGTATTCAGCTTCCAGTCTTATGTTTTTTAGATTTGGATGAGCTGGTTGTTGTTCCACTGGCACTCCTGCCGGAACTCTGGAAAACCCTAATTTGGCATTATTGGATATTTCAACAGGCAATGATTTTGGCAAGATTAAACTGCCGTCAGTCAATAATGCAGCCCTTCTTATAACGTTCTTTAACTCTCTTATGTTTCCAGGCCAATTATAGGTTAAGAAACTGCTGGTTACGTCATCATCAAATCCCTCTATTTTTTTATTAAGTTCCCTATTGGTGGCTTTTAAAAAATAGTCTGCAAAAATCATTATATCCTTATTTCTTTCTCTTAAAGGAGGCAAGTTGATTGTAAATTCATTGAACCTGTGATACAGGTCTTCACGAAATTTTCCTTGTTGAAAAGCCTCAAATAAATTTTCATTTGTTGCTACAATAATCCTGACATCTAAATTAATCTCTTTACTTCCACCAATTTTTTTCATCTTTCTTTCCTGAACTACACGAAGTAATGAAACTTGAATTTCATAGGGAAGATTGGCTACTTCATCTAAAAATAGTGTGCCGCCATTTGCCAGTTCAAAATGACCTATTTTACTGGATATTGCACCGGTAAAGGCGCCTTTTTCATGACCAAAAAGCTCGCTTCCATAGAGTTCTTTAGATATGGCGCCACAATCCATTGCAATAAAAGGTTTATTTTTTCTTGAACTTCTATTGTGGATAGTTTTGGCTACAGATTCCTTTCCGGTTCCGCTTTCTCCAAATATTATAACACTATAATTAGTGGGAGCTACAAGGTCAATTTGTCTATATAACTCTTTGGATTCCTCACTGTTTCCTATGATAAATAAATCAGCTCCTTCATCAGCATCCTCTATTTGTTTCTTCTTTTCATCATTTGCTAATCTTTCAATAGGTTTTATTTCTAAAGCCTTATTTATGGTATGAAGAATTTCATCAGGAAACAAAGGCTTTGTGATATAATCATAGGCTCCAAGCTTCACCACCTTTACTGCAACTTTTATATCAGAATACCCTGTGATAATAATAACCTGAATGGACGGATTTATTTCCTTGATTTTTGTCAATACCTGTTCTCCATCCATTCCTTCCAGTCTAAAATCGCATAATACCAGGTCATGATGTTCCTCCGCAAGAAGTCCCAATGCCTTTGCACCATTATGAGCAATGCTTACTTGAAAACCGTTCTTGGATAAAAATCTTGACAGAAGGTTACAGATATCAAAGTTATCATCTACTATTAGTATTTTTTTCATTCCAGCCGATTATAATTAACTCAATTCTTATTGATAAATTATTTCTTTTCATTGACCAATAAATGATCTAAAGCCATAAAAAGAATATCTATATTAAAGGGTTTTCCAAAGAAAACATCCGCTCTTGCCTCCCGTGCTAAGCTTCTTTCTATCGAACTATCATAGGCGCTTATGATAATTATTTTAATTGCAGGATATTGACTTTTAACCTTTTCAATGGCATCTAAACCCGAACCATCCGGAAGATTAAGATCCAAAAAAAGAATTGCAGGATTAATTGAAGAAAGCTTTTCAAATCCTTCACTTAGAGTATGCGCGAAAGCCACCTGGTAATTCTTCTTTTCTAATTTATTTCCCAGAAGAAAACAAAAATCTACTTCGTCGTCTATTATTAATATTCTTGCTCCTTTCATGCGTCAATTCCAAGTGTGATCAATTATTTCCAAAATGATCCTAAGGGTTCTTTTACTGTTAATTTATTTCGAATTTAAACTCCTAGAAATATAGGCGATAAATTTATAAGAAAAAGAAGGACTTTCAATTTTATGGGTAAAATTATAAAATTAATTTAAAATATACTATACACAATCTGTCTATTATGGAATTTTTTCTACACATCGGGAAATTTTCTGAGAACTGGGGTCTAAAAATAATATAAACTACCAAGGAGATAGCATGGGAAAAAATTATTCTACAATGCAAAAGAAGCTTATTCCCAGCGGGTTTTCGAGGAATTAAACTAATTAATCAAATATGGCTTTGGATTTGCTAGTTGGCGGGGAACCCTGAGATTTTAATAATCTTCGGAATTAAAGTATTGATTATATATTTTATTTTTGTTCGCAAGATTTAAACTATGACCATCGCAATAGAAATTACATTCTGGGTAAGCCTGGCGATTCTCTTTTATTCCTATTTAGGCTACGGGGTGGTATTATACCTGTTGGTAAAATTCAAACGAACAAAAACGGACAAAGCAATTACAAGATCAGATGACGAGTTTACACCTTTAGTTACCGTATTAATAGCTGCATATAACGAAAAGGACTATATCGAAAAAAAAATAGAAAATACACTTGCGCTGGATTATCCAAAAGACAAAATCAACTATCTGATTGTTACTGACGGTTCTGATGACGGAACAGAAGAAATAGTAAAAGCTTTCCCACAAATACAACTGTTGCATCAGGCTGAAAGAAAGGGAAAAATAGCCGCCGTTCACAGAGCTATGGCTTTTGTAAAGACCCCTTTTATTATTTTCACTGACGCAAACACAATGTTAAACCCTGAAGCGGTTAAATCCATAATCAGACATTATAAGGATGATTCTGTGGGAGCGGTGGCAGGAGAAAAGAGAATTTTAAATAAAGCAAAGGATGCTGCTTCAGGTGCAGGTGAAGGGTTTTACTGGAAGTACGAATCCGCACTAAAGAAATGGGATTCCGAGCTTTATTCGGTAGTTGGAGCTGCGGGGGAATTGTTCTCCATTCGTTCATCTGTTTATGAGGCTGTTCCGAAAGACACCATTATTGAGGACTTTTATATGACTTTACGGATTGCTCAAAAAGGATACAGGGTAATTTATGAACCTGAGGCATATGCTGTAGAAACTGCATCTGCATCGGTAAAAGAAGAATTAAAAAGGAAAATAAGAATAGCCAATGGAGGCATTCAGGCCATCATAAGGCTCAAAGAATTATTAAATCCCTTCAAATACGGAATCTTAAGTTTTCAATATATTTCACACCGGGTTTTGAGGTGGACAATTGCTCCGGCAGCCTTACCTGTTTTATTTTTATTAAATATATACCTGGCATTTTATAGCAGTTCGTTTTATATAGTTACCTTAATACTCCAGATTTCTTTTTATTTAAGCGTTTTATTGGGACAGGTTTTGGAATCCAGGAAAATCAAAATCAAGGTTTTCTTTATTCCGTTCTATTTTTTTATAATGAACTATGCTGTTTATATCGGATTTATAAGGTATCTAAAAGGGACTCAGTCCGTTTTGTGGGAAAAAGCCAAACGTGAATTATGATGAAATTATTCAAATACAAAAAAAATATAGGTTCACCTTTAATATTTTTCTTTCTGCTGTTCAATACCTCGCTTTTTGTAAATGCTCAGTTTATAGAATATGCATCCCCAGTAAAACTTCCAAAAGGGATTAATTCTGAAGCTGAAGAAAGCTTGCCCATATTAGCCCCTGATAATACTTCTTTGTATTTTGTAAGAACCCTATCTGAAAAAAACGTCAAGGGAAAGAAAGGGGGCCAGGATGTCTGGATTAGTAAAAAGGACAATAAAGGAAATTGGAGTGAGGCCATCAATGATTTCAACAGGTTAAATTCACGAGGTAACAATGCCGTTATCGGCTTTAATGCTACGGGTAGCAGGGTTTATTTATTAAACAATTATAGAAGAGGCAGTTTCTTTAATAAAGGCATATCCTATTCGGATTTCAAATATGGAAGCTGGAGCCCGCCTACTGTAGTTCATTTAAAAAACCTGAATCCCCAAAGCTTATTTTATGGCTTTTATATGCACCCTTCAGAGAAAATCCTTTTGGTGTCGATGGAAGGGAAAGAGTCAATGGGAAAAGAGGACCTTTATGTTATTCTAAAGGACAATTCAGGAGAATGGGGCGATCCGATACATTTAGGTAACACGGTTAATACGGCAGGATATGAAATTGCCCCGTTTCTTTCTCAGGATGGTACCACGCTCTACTTTTCAAGCAATGGGCATAAAGGCCTTGGTGATGCTGATATTTTCGTGTCTAAAAGATTATATAAATCATGGAATATATGGACAAAACCTGAAAATCTGGGTGACAGCATTAATTCCAAAAAATTCGATGCTTATTTTTCCATTACACCTGACAGCACGATCTTCTTTACAAGCAATAGAGCCGGCGGTTTGACCGATGTATATCAATCAAAAATGACTAAGAAAGATGTCAGTGAAATACTGAACCTGGAAGAAATCGAAGAATCCCCGACTCCTGATCCAAATAAAAAATTACAAAGAGTAAGTAATGCAGAGGTCAATGAGTTTTTAGGTGTATCTATCCCTCGATTGGTCTATTTTCAAATAAATTCCTTCGATATTAAACCAGAAGATAAAGAGCTGATTTATTATATAGCCGGGAAGATTGAAAATGAGAAAAAGTATTTTTTAGAAATTGTAGGCCACACAGACGAAGAGGGTTCAGCGGGATACAATATGAAACTATCCGTCAACAGGGCTGAGGCCGTTAAGGAATACTTTACTTCTCTTGGTATAAATCCTAACAGAATGATTGTAGTAGGAAAAGGGGCTTCACAACCATTGGAAAAAAGCACCTCTCAAGACAAAAGAAATGAAAAAAACAGACGTGTTGAAATAAACTTTCTGAAATAAATATTTGATATTTTAAATTAACTTTACACATTAAAAATTAAACTATCTTAAAAGATGGATATAGTATTCCTGTTAAAAATTCTTTGGAAAAAAAAGTGGTTTTTAATTATTATTCCTTTGATAGCAGGGTTAACTGCTTTCTTTTTAACATTGGATTCAAAAAAAATGTATCGTTCTACTGCCCAGTTGTCTACCGGGTTTACTACGAACGATAGATTTAATATCAGTGGTGAAAAGATCAACATTTATGAGATTGACATAAAGTTCAATAACCTTATCGAGACATTCAATTCTCCTGTAATTGTAGGCCTCCTATCCTACCAGCTTATCATACATGATTTAAATGAAGCTCCTGCTTTCAGAACACCTGAAGATCCTAAAACCCCAATAAACCTGACGCCTAATGAGAAAGAAAAGGCTATTGAGGTTTTTCAAAAAAAACTGGTGGATTTCGAATTATTGACTTCCTTTAATAATGCGGAAAAGGATTTGATAAAACTATTAAAAGCCTACGGTTATGACTATGAATCTTTGATGAAGAACCTTCGGATAAGGAGATTAAATTATTCAGATTATCTACTGGTAGAATTTTATAGTGAAAACCCGCTTTTGTCTGCCTTTGTTGTAAATACCATTTCCCAGGAATTCATCCGATACAATAATTCTTTAAACACGAACTTATCAGGACAAAGTGTGGAATTCTACAGTAACCTGGTAAACAAAACCAAAGAAGTACTTGACGAAAAAACGAATGCGTTAAATAGCTATAAATACAACAATAATGTTGTTAACGTTGAAGTAGAAAGTGAAACTAAATTTAATCAACTCGCTGAATATGAATTAAGAAGAGGACAGGAAACACAAAATGTTCAGCGATATAAGTTCGAAGTAGACAATATAAATAAACAACTTGCTGCTTTAGGTGAGTCTGGTTCTAATTCAGGCAGAGGGGGACGGGACAATAGTAAAATTGCAGAATTACAATCCAAAATCAAGGAAGGGAATGAAAGATATTTGAGTAGTGGAAGAGATCCGAGTATTTTAGAAGCCCTTCAGGACCTAAGAAAACAACTGCAGGTTGAGTTGTTAAAATCAGACAATAACTCCGGAGGAGGCGGAAGAAGTGACAGAAGAACAGATTTGCTAAGACAAAAAAATGATGCGGAGCTAAATTTGAAGGTAGCCGAATCTTCCTTAAATCAAATCAATTCAACAATCAGGAATTTAAAATCCAATGTTTCTGGTCTTTCCACCAAAGGAACAACTTTATTCGCTTTAACAAGAGAAGTAGAAAAGGCCAATGAAGAATACCTCTCTGCTTTGGATAAGTACAATTCTTCGAAAAATGAGGCGATGGTTTCCACCACTTCTATAAAACAAGTTATTTATGGACAACCAGCCATTCAACACGAGCCTTCCAAAATCATAATTTATACCGCCCTGGCGCTTGTCGTTAGCTTTTCACTTTGTTTATTTACCATTATCGGTTTAGAATATTTTGATTTCTCAATTAGAACGCCGTCAAATTTTTATCCTTCAACCAAATTAGAATCACTAGGGTATCTAAATCAAATTAAAGCCGATACCATTACACCTGATGTATTTAACAGAAAAGCAGGAAAGGACAATGGCATCGCTAATTTCAAAGAGCTATTAAAAAAGCTGAGATTTGAAATAGAAAATTCGGGAAGCAAAATATTTCTTTTTACAAGTACTAAACCAGGAGAAGGAAAGACTTCAGCAATTGTTTCACTGGCATGCACCATTACGGCCAATAATAAAAGTGTATTGATAATAGATACCAATTTTAAAAACAATACTTTAACAAAACTGTTCTCAGGCAAACCGACCTTAGAAAGCTCTGTTAACAGGGAAATGACTGCAGATGAATTAATTACCAAAACCAGTTATAAAAATCTGGATATAATAGGCAGTAAAGGAGGAAATTATTCTCCCTCCGAAATATTCCCGGAGAAGAGGTTCTTAAGTCTGATATTAAAGTTAAGCGTAAACTACGATTATATATTTTTAGAAGGCTCTGCTTTAAATCAATTTGCTGATTCTAAAGAATTGGTAGCCTATGTAGACAGAATAATCCCAGTTGTGTCAGCCAGCTCAATAATCAAACAACCTGACAGAGAGTCTATTTCTTATTTAAAAAGCTTAAAAAATAAATTAATGGGAGCAATTTTAAATAAAGTTGAAATAGATAATTTAGACCATTAAAAGAATGGTGAATTTAGACTGTTAAATGTTGAAGGAAGGATGAAATTTGATCGAAGGCAGGTAAAAGCTGATCAAATAGAAAGGATAGATTTTCTAAAGATAAATTCAACGTGATGACATAAATTAAAATCTCCTGATTCGTAAGGACCAGGAGATTTTAATTTATAATCAGGTTTGTTAATGCTATAAGCCTTTTACCAGACTATTTCAGAAGCTTCCAGACTGGATAACAGTCTTCGTTTCAATATTTTTCGCATACCTAATACTTACTTCTTAAAATTCCAATCATTCTAAAAATTCTGCTCCTGACATCCTCTAAGCAGACGTCAACTGGCCCTTTTTAAGAGGGTTGTCTGGAGTAAAAAAGAACCAAAGTCCGCTTTTAAGCATAATGTTACAAATTGCGATCGGGATTATACATCCGGAAAGTACACAAATAGTCAACAGTAGCTCCGGGTGAGTTATCCCAAAGAATTTGACGAGGACAACACGAACAAAAGCGGCAATCATCGAATGCATCAAATACAGGTAAACCGAATGAAAACCAAATACTCTGAAAAACCTTCCCACCATAGTATTGCTGACAAGAAATGCAAGATTGACCACTAAAGCACTTCCCAATAAAGCTATAACAGCCAAATAGAAGTAATTCATATCAAAATTAAAGTAACACCATATTCCTATAGAAAAAAGGACAAACAGGGCCGCCAAAGTAATTGTATTATAATACTTTTTATATTCAGGACTTAGAAGGAAGGAAGAAATAATATCGCCTATCACCAAAAATATAAAGTAGTCAAAAATGTCATCAATTACGCTGATTTGAACAAAAGGGGCTCCGGCGTACATCATAGTAGCGATACCCAGTAAAATCCACTTGTTTCCTTTTGTAATTTTAAATAAGAACAGATAAAGAATGGCAACATTAAATAGCGCATAAATAAACCAAAACTGGTCTATGGCCCTTGGTTGAATGATAATGTATAAATAATCTAAAGCCGTTCTATGGGAATTCGTATAATCCCGCATTATAATCTGAAGCGTGACCTGAAGCACTGTCCAAATTAAATAAGGATAGATCAGTGTTTTCAATTTATCACTGACAAACTTCTGATTTGTTCGTTTCTGGATACTTCGCCTGATGAAAATCCCGGAAATAATAAAGAATAAATGCATCCTGAAGGTTACTCCTATTTCTGCAAAAGTAAAGTAGGCAGTATTATATTCAATTCCTGAACGATCCAGGCCAATTAAGATATGGCGGTAAACGACAAAAATAATTGCAACTCCTTTAGCAAAATCTATCCAGGGAAGCCTGCTTTCTTTTAAAGAGTCTATATTAAAGAGGTAATTAAAATATTTCACGATTTAAAAATTACAAAGATAAAAGTATTCTTTATTTATTACAGTGCAGGAGAAAACGATGCAAATTGATAATACTAAAATTAAAATATAATTTTTTTAGAGAAAATTAAGGTTAATTTTGCAAATCAAACATACTCTTTTTGCTTATGCAAGAAATGAAGGACAAAAGAGACAGGTCAAACAGAATGAGCCAAAGCAATATTCTGGAAATTTTAATGATAATATTTGTTATATTTACGCTTCTTTTTCTAGCAGTAAAAATTACCTTCTTTTAGAGATTTGAAAGGATTTTATGGCATATTTTTCTACTGAATCCCTTCTTGAAAAACCCCGGCAATTATTTTATAACGGTGTAGATTATTTCTATAAAGTTATTTTTCAACAAAAGCTAAATAACCCTTGGGGCTATTCCTTCTTTACTTTAGCAGCAATTGCTATTGCCATAATTATTATAAAGAAGGGAATAATCTCTGCTATTTTCCTGATGGGGGCAATTTTTGGTATTCCTATAGTGCTGGGTTGTCTTCTGGATTTCAAGTTTGGGTTGCTTTTTACTATTTTCTGCTCCTTTTTTGTTTTTCTTAGTAAGCGTTTAACTACCGATTCTTTACCAAGCGGAGTTTTAATTGAAGGCACGCTTTTATTGTCCTTTGTAGCTATTATTTTAAAACAATTACGGGAAAAAAATAGAAATTGGAAACTTGCAAAAAATGAAATCACATTTTCATTTCTTCTATACACTGCCTATATCCTTCTTCAAGGGCTAAATCCTGAGGCAACAAGTTTTCCCGGATATCTATTTGGTGTGAGAAAGGTTGTGGGATTTCTAGCTGCTTATTTTGTAGCCTTATTTGCAATTAGCAATATTAAATTCATAGCGACATATACAAAATTCTGGCTTGGATTGGCCTTATTGGTCGCCATATATGGTGTAAAGCAAGAATTATTTGGGTTAGCACAATTTGAATGGGACCATATAATGAGAACGGAAGGGGATCGAATAGCTTTATTTATGGCAGGAAACATTCGAAAGTTTTCTTTTCTTTCTGATCCAACTTCGTTTGGAATTTTTATGGCTTTTAGTAGCCTGGTATGTCTAATTTTAATGTTAGGACCGTTTAAAACCTACCAAAAGGTAATTCTAGGTATTGGAGGAGTGTTAATGTTAATGGGAATGGCTTACTCGGGAACCCGAACAGCCTACGCGATGATTCCAATAGGTGTGCTGATCTTTGCATTAATGACCATAAACAATAGAAATACGCTTATCTTTTCCCTGTTTTTCGTGTGTTTTGGTGCAGTATTGGTTTATGGACCAATATATGGAAATGCAACTGTGAACAGAATCAGGACGGTATTCAGACCCGCAGAAGACGCCTCTTTTCAGGTAAGAGACAATAATCGGGCAACCATCCAGCCCTATATTCATTCACATCCATTAGGTGGCGGGATATCTACTTCCGGGGAATTAGGACTAAAATATTGTCCCGATCATTATCTGGCTGGTTTTCCTCCGGATAGCGGCTATTTGAGAACAGCAATAGAAATAGGTTGGATTGGTTTAATAATAACCTGCTACTTCTTTTTTACTATTCTTAAAGTAGGAATCCAAAATTTTTACCGAACAACAGACCCGAAATTAAAATCCTATAACGTAGCCTACTTAGCCTTATTCTTTTCAATAATCGTAGCCAATTACTCACAAGAATCCATAGGACAAATACCTGCCGCGCTAGTATTTTATCCATCTATGGCTATACTAGTTAGATTAAAGGATTATCGGGATGTTTAAGGCTAACAAAAACAGTGAAACTTTTAATACAAACTAAAAATCTTGTTTAATAAAAACTCTTATTGGCTTAAATCCGGGATTTATACTTTGCTGGAAAAAGGTCTTACCCTACTATTTAGTTTTGGATCTGTTTTTATTTTATACAGAATGCTTTCGCTGGAGGAAGTTGGTATATGGACACAATTTCTCGCAGTAACAACTTTAATTGAACTGGCCAGAAATGGGCTAATTCAAAATGGACTTATTAAATTTTTAAGTTCTGCAAGTAAAGAAGATTATCCCAAAATCCTTACTTCTTCTGTTGCTCTTAATCTGATCTTAACTTTCTTTAGTATTCTTTTATTAGCTTGTTCCGCTGATTTTGTGAGCAATTTTCTCCACGCACCTATTTTGGAGAAAATGTTATATTATTATATTATCACGACCCTGCTTTTGATTCCTTTTTATCACTTTCAATTTATAGAACAGGCAAATTTTTCCTTTAAAGGCTTATTTTTCAGTTCATTGGTTCGTCAAGGAATTTTTTGTAGTTTAATTGCAATAGCCTTTTTTGGGAATTTTCACACTGATCTGGTTGACATTGTTTTATTCCAGATGTTCTCCATACTAATAGGTTCCTTAATCGCATTTATTCTAACCAGAAAGCATCTGAAATTTTACAAAAGTGTTGATGTTAAATGGATTAAAAAGTTACTCAATTACGGGAAATTCGTTTTTGGCACAAATATAAGTGGAGTGGTTTTCCATACCATTGATCAGGTAATGCTGGGAAGTATGAAAGGCAATGCTTCTGTTGGTCTATATAATGCAGCAATTAAGATCTCAAATATTGTAGAAGTTCCCACTGCCTCAGTAGCCGCGATTATTTTTCCACAAAGTGCCAAAAGAATGGAAACTACCGGAAGAACTGCGCTTAAGGACTTGTATGAAAAAGCTGTGGGATTAATTCTTGCATTAATTATCCCCGTATCCTTCATTATCTTATTGGTACCCAAACTTTTGCTTCTACTGGCTGCGGGAGAAAAATATCTTGATGCGGTTCCCATTTTACAAATAACCATTTTTTATACACTTATTGCACCTTTTACCCGTCAGTTTGGAACAATTATTGATTCAATGGGCAACCCGAGACTCAATTTTTATTTTATTATGGGCAGCGCGCTTCTTAATATCTTCCTGAATTACATTTTTATTACAAATTTCGGGTTATTAGGTGCAGCATATGGCACCCTTACTACCTATCTGGCAATGTTTATTTTTACACAAATAGTGCTTAACAGAATGTTTAAAATAAGAACTATAAATGTCTTTGGCCATATTTTCAATTATTACAAAGAAGGATTTCTATTGGGGCGCAGTATAATTAAAAAGTATGTTTTAAAAACAAATCGTATGTCTAATCCATAATTCATGATTGCAGATACATTAAAAGGAAGGGATTTTGTAATAGTGGGCATTCAAAGTATTGACGATGAAGTCGGGAACATAAAAAATATAGCCTATGAAATAGCCAAAAACAATCGGGTTGTATTTGTTCATCTTCCCGTAGATCGAATTACCTATTTACGTTCAAAACACAACCCTTCCATAAAAAAGAAGCTGGAAGTTTTAAAAGGAAAAAGGGAAGCATTAGAAAAAGTAGGGGAAAACCTTTGGTCTTACTATCCAAGGATAATCACAGAGTCTATCAACTGGATAAAAGCGGCATCGGCTTTTGATTTTTTAAATAAGATTAATAGTAAAAGGTTTGCAAAAGAAATTCAAAAAGCTATTAAACTATTGGGTTTTAACAATGTGATCTTAATTAATGATAATGACTTTTTCAGAAGTCAATATTTAAAGGAATTTCTGGAGCCCCACCTCAATATCTATTATATGAGAGATTATTTCACCTACCTGAGTTATTGGAAAACACATGGAGAAAGACTTGAGCCTCAGTTAATTGAAAAAACAGATTTGGCTGTAACAAATTCTATCTTTCTTACTAACCACTGTAAAAAATACAATGAAAATGCCTATTATGTAGGACAGGGCTGCGATCTGTCTCTTTTTACAAAAGAAAAAGTAAAACCTACTCCTAACGATATTGCGCCCATACCACGCCCCATAATTGGTTATGTTGGATCATTAGTTTATACGCGTTTGTGTATTGATACGATTAGCTATATAGCGAATGAAAGAAAAGATTGGAATTTGGTTTTTATCGGCCCTGAAGATGAGGTATTCAAAAATAGCAAGCTGCATGAATTACCCAACATATTCTTTCTGGGCAAAAAACCCATAAGCGAGGCACCAACTTATCTTGATCACTTTGACGTATGTATAAATCCACAGCTTATAAACATCAATACCGTAGGAAATTATCCCTTAAAAATAGATGAATATTTGGCAATGGGTAAGCCGGTAGTGGCTACAGAAACGGAGGCCATGGAAATTTTTAAGGACCATGTACACCTGGCAAAGGACAAGGAAGATTATATCTTGAAAATTGAAAAAGCATTGTCAGAAATAAATAACGAAGAACTGCAAACCGAGCGAAGAAAATTTGCTGCTTCTCATTCGTGGGAAAATAATGTAAAAGAAATATATAAAGCCATTATCGCCTTAGAAGCTAAATATAATTAATTCACAAAAAAATTATATTTTACAACTGATTGTTTATTAAAAAAAAATATTTATTATTGTTTATTATTTACAAAATATGAAAAAACTCATTATCCTTCTTATAGCTATTTCTCCTGTAGCTTATGGACAAAAGATAGATTACAACAAAATTATACTTCCAAGATCTGCTCAAAATATTGATCTTGGTGAAAGGTTGGTTCAAATTGCCTGGGAGAATAACCCGAACAATAAAATAGTATTGCAGGAGAAAAATGTGGCAAAAGAAAGTTTAAGACTGGCAAGGTGGTCATGGCTAGATAATATTTACGGGGTCTATAACTATAATGAGTATACAAATTCTGGCGCCAAAACCAATGTAAATCCAGATCCAAATGCCCAAAACATCATTTATCCTAAATACAATTTAGGTGTAAGATTGTCTTTGGGAGATCTGGTGAGTATTCCCCTGCGAACAAAAAGAGCAAAGGAAGAAGTTTTTATTGCTGAAGAAAGCATCAATGCGCGTAAAGTAGAACTTCGTTCCCAGGTGCTCGTTGCTTACCAGAATTATTTGATGACCAGGGAGCTTTACAGAATTCAAACTGAAGTAACGGAAGATGCCAATGCTGCCTTTTCTTTAACTGAAAATAAATTTAAAGACGGGGACTTAACTTTTGAAGAATACAATGAAGGCTTACAAGCTTTTAATGCAGAACGTGTGAGAAAAATTACTGCTGAAAATGCTTACCAACTTTCTAAAATCAGATTAGAGGAAATTGTAGGAGTAAGAATGGAAGATATAGAGTAAATTTATAAAACTTAAAAATTAAAAAGGGAGGCAAGTAAAATTGTCTCCCTTTTTAGTTTTTAAGTTGGAAGTTGGGAGATCGAAGTTGGAAGTAAAAAGGATTGATCGCAACTAGATATTTAAAAACAACCGGAGAGCCATGCTGTTGCCTCCCAAATACTGCCACTCCTTTTTTGAGAAGTTATCCCACAATAATGTGTTCATTCAATAACTCCCGTTTAACTTTCTT
>DASPJL010000177.1:0-51968 GCA_035628645.1 Cytophagales bacterium
ATTAAAATCAAATAATTCTATCCGCTTTTCTAATTGCTTTCAGTTACTATTTCCTTTTTACCGATATAATCTGAAATCGCAGGAGACAATTGTTTAAGGAACTCCTGGTTTGTGCGTGAAAAGGCTTTAAATGCAGCGATCTCCATTACCCCTATAGTTTCCTCCTGGTTTTTAATAGGTATAAAGATTAATTTGGAAGGTGAACTATTCCCTAACCCTGAAAAAACTTTAATATATCCGTCAGGCACAGAATCGATCTTTACAAGCTTTCCTTCCTTTGCAGCTTGTCCGGTAAGGCCTTCGCCAAACTCATATTCAAGCACTGAACTTTCTGCGACACTGTAGGCATAGCTTGAAAAGAGCCTGATAACCCTTTTACCGTCCGTTTCATTTTTTAAAAAGATTGCGCCCTGGCATGCTTCCACCTGATTACATATATAAGATAGTGCGCTGTCTAGCTCTGTCTTCAGGTCCTTTTTTCCAGTCAAAATTCCTTTAACCGCCTTTACTCTACCTTCTATTTCTTCTTTGTGATCCTGAATCTCAGCGTTGTCTTGCGATTCGGCATCCTCTTTTTCTCTATTGGTAGCGTATTTATCTACATATACAATATTTGCTTTATCTCTTTTCTGTGCAGAAAGGAATAAAAAAACAATCGCGCTTATTCCTAATATCAATTCAATACCTACTATTAAATATGCGTTGTAAAATATTCCATTTATCTGGTCTGTTTTAGCATTCAATGCAGGCAAAACTGATACGATCTGGCTCGGAAGATTTAATAAATAAATTACAGTGATCAGAATCCCTAAGAGAAAAAGGACGACTGTAATTATTGATAAATTTTTATAAATATTCATATCACCGTAAAATCAATTACTTATTTAAATTCTGAAAAAACTTTATTAAACCATCTACTTTGAGCACAAGATCTATCTCTGTCAGATTCAAGGCCGCTGACGGCATTGTATCTATCATGCAGTCGGCAGGATCCTGTACAATCGTAAAACCTCCCCGGTCCTTAATTTTTTTCATTCCCCACGCGCCATCTTTGTTTGCACCCGAAAGGAGTATTCCTATCAATTTATTTTTATAAACATAGGAGGCCGTTTCCAAAGTAATGTCTATTGAAGGCCTCGAATTATTAACCATTTCTTCGGTAGATAAAGAAAAGCTATTTCCCAGCTCAACACACAAATGATAATTTGCCGGTGCCAGGTAAATTTTTCCTTTCTTGATCATATCCTTATCGTTAGGCTCTTCAAGGGGCTTTACGCTTTTTATGTTTAGCGCTTCCACAAATCCATGTCTCACATGTTTCAATCGGTGTAAGCACATTATTATAGGCAAGTCAAGATCTTTAGGAAGTGCCGCAAGTAATTTGGTAATTACCTGGAAGCTCCCTGCAGACCCGCCAATAACTATGGCTTTATATTGACTTACTTTGCTTCTGTCCATCCCTTAGCCTTTGGCGCTTAATCTTTTATTTTCTTATAAATCTTTTCTTCATTATTAACCACAATGAATTTATTTGCTATATCACACCAAATCAATGATTCCTTTGAACCAATGATCAAATAACCATATTTGAATAAACTCTCGTGTAGTTTAATAAGCACCTTGTTTTGTAGCTGCTGATTAAAATAAATCATCACGTTGCGACAAAGAATCAAATCAAACTTGTTGAATACTGCCCCTTTCACCAAGTCATGCTCACGAAAAGAAACATTGGCAATTAATGACTTATCTAATATGGATTTCCCATTTTCTTCTTTAAAATAATCATTGAGATTGCCTGTACCCTGAAACCTAATATAGTTTTTCTCATTGAGTTCCATATTTTTTGTAGGCGTGACTCCTGAGGTAGCTTTAAGTAGTATTGATTTGTCTATGTCTGTGGCAATTATTTTAGATTTCTCCAAAATCCCCATCTCCTTTAAAAGAATAGCCATGGAATAAACCTCCTCCCCTGAAGAACAGCCTGCATGCCATATACTTAAAGTATCGTTATTAAGTAAAATATTAGGAATAATATGATCCCTTACTTCTCTCCAGAAGGATGGGTCCCTGAACATCTCCGTTACATTGACAGTAACTTCGGATATAAACTCATGAAAAAATCGGGGCTCTTCTCTGAGCCTCTTAACCAGCGAATCTACATTAGGAAACTTATATAATTCTAAAATCCTTTGTATTCTCCTTTTAAAGGAAGACATGGCATAATTGGAAAAGTCATAATTGAAATTTTCCTGTATAAACTCAGTCAGTTTCCTTAATTCCGCTATTTCAATGTCTTGCATATTGATAATATAATGTCAAGTTGTTCCTAATCTATTATACCTGCCAATGAGTATAATTTCACTCGTGAATAATTTGTTTTTTAAGGGCCTCATAAACTATCATTAGTATTCTCATCCTTTTAATAAGGTTATTCCTCATGACGGTTTCATTTGTTATTTTTTTAAAAATAAATATGAATATTTAAAGGGCGAAAGTTATATTCATTGATTATGTAAAACAAATATCAAAAACAGTTTTATCTTACATGAAAAAATTATATTTTATTTAACTTTCCTTATATTTTAATAAATTTAAAAAAAACCTCGCTAAAAGCGAGGTCTTTTTTTTAAATTAACAACCTATTAACTAGCATATTCTATAATTTCTTTTTCGGGTATATACTTTAAAGAATCTTTGCTTTTTGAGGTATGCCCGGTTTTTTGTAAAGTCTTGATCCGCAGTGATTTTAGAAAAAAGTATAGTAGTGCGCTCAAACTATGATCATTCACATTGTAAGCTGAAGGCATCACACCATTTGTTGTTTTCTGAATTTGAAAGAAAAATTTAAAAGCCTTCGCATTTTTTGAGAAGGACAACAACAGGAAATAACTGGTGGATAAAAAGTCATTCCATCTTTTTTTTATTCCATTTATTTCAAAACTGTTCTTCATGTTTGTCTATCTCAATATTTTTCCAAACGCAGTATGAAAGTAGTTGAAAATTGAAAGAGGAAAAAATGTTACAAAGCCTTGAAAAGAAAGGGAAGTGTAAGGAGGCAGCCTCCTGGTTTTAATTTGACGTCAAAGGTTAACATAAGAAATAAACCTTACAAATGAGGGATAATAACCGTTTTGAAGACCCTTGTTACCATTTGAAAATTAATTACTTATAAAATCGTAAAATAAGACAAAAAAGGGCAGTTTTTTTAAAAGAATGACAGTGATGAAATCAAAATAATATCTGATTACATTAACATAATCAGCATTTTCTTGCAGTTATTATTTTAATGTATAAACTGAATGATTCCGCCCGTCAATAAATTGAATGGAAAAGATGGGAATAAAAACAAGAACAGACAACGAATTGAAATTAAAGCCGGAGGCTATTAATTGTTGCTCAATAACATTACTTTTTGAACATTTACGGAAACAGGATTCTGATCGAAGTAAATTTCAAAAGACTTAAAAACTTTCAAATAGAATAATTTCGGGTGATTTTTTACCAACAGAAATTTTTGCTTGAAAGTAAGTTCATTTTCCATAAAAGCTCTGGTTAAAGGGGTTATGAAATTAGCGAAAAAAGCTTTTGTCGTCCACTAAAAATAGAAAATAACTATGCAGGCTCTATTTTAAGTTTCCTTTCGCAACCAGCAGATCGCCCTGCCGAATTTATTTCGGCACCTGTCAGCGAGACTTGAAAGATCCTGAAACAAGTTCAGGAGGACGCAGACTCGAAGGCTTTTACTTTTTAAAATGTGCTTTCTCTTTTTATCTTCTTAAAGGGTTTCTATTCTAAGGTTCCTTTCGCAACCAGCAGATCGTCCTGCCTAATTTATTTCGGACCTGTCAGCGGTTTGGAAGATTCTAGAACAAGTTCAGGAGGACGTGCTTGCACAGATTATAAGTCGCCAACTATTTAAAAAAATTTAGACAGAAAGGAAAAAATCCATAATAATTAGATATTATTACTATAATTTTACATTCAGTAGACATTACCCCGACATTCCTTTATTATCATAGAATTTTATAAACAGAGTCAATAAAATGAGGAAATTAAATAGCATCTGTTTAATTGATGATGATCACACAACTAATTTTGTTCATAAAACAATAATTGAAGATCTCGAAATTGCAGAGAACATTGAAATATTTGAAGATGGTGAAGACGCATTTCAATTCATAAAGAGTTCTTGTTTTATTGGCGAATGTCCGGAGTTAATCCTTCTGGATATTAATATGCCTTGTGCCAACGGATTTGATTTCCTTGAGGCTTTTAACCTGTTAGAGTTTGCTGATAAGAGTAATGTGGTTATTGTTATACTCTCCACTTCAGCCCTGAAAGTGGATGTAGAAAAGGCACATACTTTTAACATTAATGATTATCTGGTAAAACCTCTGACAAAGGAGGTTTTGAAAGACTTAATTAAAAAGCACTTCAACTATACCATTGCCCCAAATACAAAAGAATAGCTCCTGCTCCTTAGCTGGATTATTTTAAACTCCCTTCAAAAGAAGTCGTTATTTCATTTATACCTTTTATAAAATGGAAAAAACGATTTGCTTCTCAATGGTTCTTATTTTCTCCACCTTTTTATCCTGTTCTGAGAAAAAGGAAAACAATACAACTGCTGAGTCTCAGACAGAGAGTAACAAATTATTAGACTCCCTTGCCTCCGACAGTATAGTGCCGAGGACTTCTGATGACGTGGTCGTGGACAGCCTTAAATCAGGAAAAGGCACAAACAGCATGGACCCCGCCGACCCGACAACAGGTACCGGCACTAGTGAAAACGGGCTGAGTACGGATGTAGGCGGAAAAGTATCTGACGAAGCAAAAGAAAAAGCCAAACAGAAATAGAATAAAACTTATCGAACGCCCCAAAAACTATTTTCTTTCGGAGGAGTAATTACAAAGGAACAACTCGAAACGACGATGAACGGAGTTCAAATATTTGGATTTCTAGCCGGACTAGTTACTGCCAGCGGAATGATGCCTCAACTTATCAAGACTATTAAAACTAAAAAAGCGGGTGAATTATCTATTCAGATGTTTTTGGTTTATGTGGTTGGGTTTGGGATGTGGATAACCTATGGCGCAATAAGGGAAGATTTTCCTATCATAGTCACCAATTCATTTTCTCTCGTTTTAACCTTTCTTATGATTTATTTTAAGATAAAGTATAAATAAGAATATGTGAAACTTTTTCCACACTTTTTAGGTAAAGTTAAATGTACTCTTATTTAATTACAATTTTATGTCAAATCCGGAACTAGAAACTCGATTGAGAGAATTGGATGAACAAAACGGTTACCCTTGTGTCACTTTAATAGTTCCTCTGGAAAAATACGAAGAAGCAGAGGACCCTGATTCTGTTTTAAAAGAGTTGATAAAAGAAGTAAAAAAGCAATTTGCTGATTTACCGGATTGCCCGGCTTTTCAAACAATTTATAAAAAGCTAAACAAATTACCTGTTAAACTTCCTCCTCAAAATTTCTATAAAACTTTCGTAGCATTCCTTTCAGAGGATAGAGAAGAAATTATACCATTGGATTTTGCCATTGAGAAAAAAGCATATGTCGGAACCAGCTTCGATTTAAAAGACATCTTTAGGTTAAACAGAAGTTATCAGGATGACAACATAGAAAGCACTCCCGATAAATTAAAAAGAATGATAATTGAAAGGTATTTTGAATTCAAACCATATAATAAAAGGACTTATTAGTTTTTGTCTTAAAGATAAACTTTGATTGCTTTTATATTGCCGCATTATCGTCTGGCAAAACTGTTAAGGTTTCATCTCCCCAATAGAAAATACTATAATATTAGTATCGACAAATAACTTATTCCCATTCATCTCTTCGGTTCAACAATTTTCGATGCATCGTTTCTGGATCGAAGCCTTCTTTGATCATATTTAGAAGCTTCAAAACCAAAGTGTAATCATATAAACCATCAATATGTATAAACTTTACCCATCAGCAAGTAACTTTGCATTTCATACTTTTGACTATGATTATTAGACCAAGAAGAAATAGGAAAAATGCGGTAATCAGGGCGCTGACAGAGGAAACAACACTGTCCCCAAGTGACTTTATTTTCCCTCTATTTATAATCGAAGGAAGTGGTAAAAAAACGGAAGTGAGCTCAATGCCAGGGATATACAGGTTTACTACAGATCTTGTTTTAAAAGAGGTAGAAGAATGTATGCAATTAGGAGTAAGAACCTTTGCTCCCTTTCCAAACATAAGTGAGGACCTGAAGGACAAATACGCCACGGAAAGCTATAAGGAGAATAATCTTTATCTGAAAGCCATCAAAGCTATAAAGCAGGAATTCCCCGAAGCTGTACTCATGACCGATGTAGCTATGGATCCATATAGCTCTGACGGGCATGATGGCATTGTGGAAAATGGAGAAATATTAAACGATGAAACATTAGTAGTTCTGGGTAAAATGGCCCTTGCCCAAGCCCGGGCAGGAAGTGATATCGTGGGCCCTTCCGACATGATGGACGGAAGAGTGGGACACATCAGAAAAGTGCTGGATGACAATAATTTCAAGAATGTATCCATCATGGCGTATTCGGCAAAGTATGCCAGTGCTTTTTATGGCCCCTTCAGAGATGCGCTGGACTCTGCTCCTAAATTTGGCGACAAAAAGACTTACCAAATGAACCCGGCAAATGTCAGGGAGGCAATTATCGAAGCACAGTTGGATGTAGAAGAGGGTGCAGACTTTTTAATGGTAAAACCTGCCCTCTCCTATCTGGACGTTATTAAGACATTAAATGACAACTTTCACCTTCCCGTTGCTGCTTATAACGTAAGCGGTGAATATGCAATGATTAAAGCGGCAGGCCAGAAGGGCTGGATTGACCCGACAAAGGCAATGGTTGAAAGTTTAATAAGCATAAAAAGAGCCGGGGCAAAAATCATATTGTCATACTTTGCCAAGGAATTTGCCTTGCTTCAAAAAAGCTAGACATGGTTCTGTATAGGTTTAAGGGTTTCACGCAGAGGAAACGCAAAGCTGATTACGCAAAGAAAGCGCAAAGTCTGGATTTATGCGCTCTTTGCTTGGGTCTTTTAAAAATACATATCTCTATACCACTGGACGGTTTTTCTCAGTCCTTCCTCCAAAGATACTTTTGCTTTCCAGTTCAGCTTTTCAAATGCGTATTTCGTATCTGCGACGCGGGTGTGCTCTTCATGTCTGTCTGGCAATGCGCCAAATAGCGGGCTTATTTCGGGCTCAATTATTTCCACTATTTTTTCTACAATTTGCCGGACGGAAGTAAGTACGCCCGATCCCAGGTCTATGGTTTTGCCACCCGGACTGCCCTCAACAGCCGAAGCTAAAATTCCGTCCACCGTATCATCAATGTATACCCAATCCGTTAGCCAGAGTCCCTGACTTAGCCGCGGACTTTCATTTTTCAATAAAGAAAGGATTACATGAGGAATAAGTTTCCCGATGGGTTGTCCGGGACCATAACCCATAAAGGGCCGCACTATTATTACTGGCGCCTTGTATATTTCCTGAAATAAATGTCCGTAAGCCGAGGTAGCCCATTTTGCTGCTGCATAAGGCGAATTAGGATAAGGGTTTTCATCCAATGGTTCCGTGCTGGAACCGGTTAAAATTATTCTTTCACACCCTATTTCTGTGGCCAAAGTCAAAATATTGACAGTACTTGTCAAAAGGCTGTGATATGTAGGAAGTACTAAATCCAGACTATTGGCTGCAGTAACAGCTCCGGCTAAATGAAAAATAAAATCGGGTTTGATTTCCCTTATCAATCTTTTAGCGGTTTCATAATCTTCAAAATTCCCACGCCACCATTTGAGATTTTCCCTGGCGCTAATCTGATCACTTCTGGAGGTACCATGAACATAAGCGCCCATATCACAAAGTCTCGTTGTTAAATTGTATCCTATAAAGCCACTTGCACCTGTTATTAAAACACTTTTACCCGCTAACTGATCAAATGACTGCTTTATGTCCATACTATTTATTGATATTTTCCCTGTGATAACTAAAAGATAATTTAATCAATAATTCCATAAGTTACTTTTATTATGGGTAATAAACTCAGTGATTAAAATTGTTACTTGAACGATAATCACTAAAAAGGGGTTTCCTTATATATTTCTTCGAAATTAGTTTACCGGCTCCTTTCCTCTTCTATTAATTGTAGGTTTTGGATTCTCCGGGCTTTTTTAACTATTTTTAATTTTACAAAAAACGCGAAATGGCCTTTATCACCAAAAAGAAGCTTATTTATAAAATAAATCCTGCTTTAAGGGAATATTTGGTGAAGTACGGCCGGGAAGTAAATTTACCGATTGGTTATGATGACCTTAACCGCTACAATAATTCTATTACTCTATATGATAAGGCCAGACAGGACACCCTTTGGGAAACTGTTTTTTACCCACACTCTGAAATTCAGGACATTTATTATAATTTAAAGGTCATTTATGCCGAACTGAAAACCAATGGCGACTTATCTGTAACTCAGCATCTTATTGTCGACCGTGTGGATGTTTGCTCCTACGCCAATACCAAGCCCTTTCGTATCAGGGTGATGAATACCATCAACGACAATTTCGATTATTTTTATATAAAAAGGGCGGATGCTTCTAGGGTATACGGTCTCGAATTGGAGCATATTCTTTCTCCTAACAGAATAAGTTATATGACCTCCCGCGAAACGCTGGTTGAAGAACATATCGCAGGGATTCCCGGAGATTTATTTATACAATACCATTTGAATGACCCCAATCTTAATAAAGTAAGGCTTGCCAAAGAGTTTATTAAGTTTAATGAACGTTGTTTTGTAAGACTTTTGGGTGATATGCATTCCAGTAATTTTGTAATTGTCCTTACGCCTGATTTTGAAGAAGTGCATTACAGAATCCGGGCCATTGACTTTGATCAACAGTCATACGAAGGCAACAAATCTGTCTTTCTTCCTCAGTATTTCAAACAAAACAACCCTATTCTTGAACTCGGTTTTAATCAGATTACCCCCGAATCGGTAAGGCAATATCAAAAGGAAGAAAAGGTAATGATAGCCAACAGGTTAAATACTGCCGGAAACAGAATTATATCCTTAACAGATATTATGGCAGCGGATACCATTTCGTCTGGTACAAATATTGAAAGTTTAAGGAAAGCGCTTTTCATGCATTATCGAAATGAAGATTTTTTAAAATGTGAGACTATGGGAGATATTGTTAAACTTTCGTTACGTCTGGTCTTAAGAGATACCGAACATAAACATGCCTAGGTAAAACCCATTTCAAACTTTCCCGTTTTAATCTAAAATAATTTCCTTAAAATTTTGATTGTGTGGACTTAACAAAACGACCTCATTAAGATTGAGGCAAATATGTTTGTATTTAACCCTTATCCATTTTGAAAAACTACAAAATCCTTAGTGTCCGAACGAAGTATTGGGAGATGACCAAACCTCCTATTCAACCATCCGATTTAGAAAAAGAAGGTTGTGTGATAATGAAACTGAATGATCCTAATATTCATTATTATAGGTACCTCTATAAAAAAGTTGGCGAAGACGTCAATTGGGTTAATCGATTAATTATGGAAGATGAGGAACTTTACAACATAATCAATAGTCCAAATACAGAAATTTTTGTGCTGTATTACAAGGGTAGCCCAGCAGGATTTGCTGAAATTGATCGAAAAACATCCGATCAGGTAAAGCTGGTTTATTTTGGAATAATACCTCGTTACAGAGAAATGGGGTTTGGCAGTTATCTTTTAAACTGGACAATAGATAAGGTATGGACCTACAAGCCGGAGCGTTTCTGGTTTCACACCTGCGAATTAGATCATGATGCTGCTGTTCCCACCTTTCAAAAGGCAGGTTTTGAAATTTTTGAGGAGAATCTGGAAGATCAATTAATCTTAGGGTAGAGACGGACAATTGTCCGTCTCATAATTGTCCGTCTGATATTCCGTCTCATAATATCCATCTGAAATTATCCATTTCATAATTGTCCATCTGATATTATCCATCTGATATTATCCGTCCCATTTTTAATTATCCATCTCATATTATCCATCTGATAATTATCCATCCCATAATTACCGTCCCATTTCATATCACCATGCATCTCATTTTTTCACCATTCCGCATTCCGTTTATTCTCTGGAAATAATGCGTATGCAAAAACCGATTTCGTAGAGACGGATAATTATCCGTCTCTACGGGGATGTTTTATTGTTTAAATTCAATTTATCATTAACCCATTTTGCCGGATTATTTCTTATGTATTCCCTGATATTATTCAATTCTTTCTCATCTCTTATTATTCTGTCATGGTATCGGCTTTGCCATTCAAATTCTATGTTATGTTGATTGGCATATCTTTTCACAGAGGATTTAAAGCCTCTTATTACCGAACCTAAATTTTGAGATTGTATTCCAAATTGGTTTGGACACCAATCTGTTTTTTCAGGTTTATTAAAAAATAAAATGCCATGAATGTGATTCGGCATTATTACAAATTCATCCAATTCAATAAATGGAAAATGTTGGGGAATTTGAATCCAATAATCAAGGGCAATGGTGCCAATGCGTGTATACCGTAGAGACGGACAATTGTCCGTCTCTATTACATTGGAATTATCAGACAAATAATTGTCCATCTCTATTACATTGGAATTATTAGACGGATAATTATCCATCTCTACCACATTGGAATTATCATACAAATAATTATCCGTCTCTATTACATTGGAATTATCAGACGGATGATTATCCGTCTCTACCACATTGGAATTATTAGACGGATAATTATCCGTCTCTACATTCAAATTGTCCTTCCCTATATTTGGTAGATACGCACAATTGGGTAGAGACGCACAATTGTGCGTCTCTACAGCGATATCACCAAAATAATAAATCCTTTCCCTGGTACAAATGGTTATAAAATACATTCCATGTGCACCATAATCATATCCCTGCAACCTGGCAGAGGGAATTCTGTATTTATTTCGGTATTTATTCATCCTATTTTGTGGGTCTTGCAGGGAATAAGCATTCGCTTATAAAAAATATTTCCCGGCGTTAAAAAAATGTAAAAAAATAAAGGATCTAATATTATAAAAAATTATTCCCCAACCAAAACCTTCTCTTTTTTCTTCTTTGCTTGAAACATCGCTTTCGTCTCGGCACCTTCCGTGCAACCTTCAACATTTTCCATATCGGCAGAACTGAGGATATGATCGGAACCATGCAACATCCTTTCCCGGTGCTGAGCACCCCAATTGTATAAGGCAGCGATCACATATTTTAACGATTGCCCATATTCGGTAAGGCTGTATTCTACGGTTGGTGGTGCGGTATTAAATACTTCTCTTTTTACAAGATCATTTATTTCAAGCTGTTTAAGTTCTGCAGACAATACCCTGGATGTAATCCCTTCGATATCCCGTTGCAATTCTTTAAACCTTCTTTTCTCATGAAAAAAGAGGGCCTGTACGATAATCAATTTCCATTTTCCGCCTACCACATCTAAAGTATCTCTGATAGGCATTATTCTATTTTTACAAGATTCCAGGTTTCCCATAAACTTTATTTGATTAAAAATCTGCTTTCTGCACTTGGCTTTCAATGCAAGTAAAGATAGGAAAGTATACTTTATGTTACCGGTATACAAAAGTATACTTTCAGGTTTTCAATCAATTAAAAGGAGAATTTTAACGGCATTTTAAATTATACACATATGAAATGAGCATGTGAAAGAACCATCCTAAGGAGGTTATATATCATGCGAATTCCATATGGCAACTAAAAAACAAATTATATACATATGAAACCATCATGATAAATAATCTCACAAAAAGGGATAAAATGTCAGATGGTTCCATACGATCCATTAAAACAAAACACATTTTCGTATGAAAACAGCAGTATTAATCGTCAGAATTCTTTTTGGAGCTTTATTGATATTCTCCTCACTTAATTTCTTTTTCAATTTTATGCCCATGGAGATGCCGGAGGGGGAAGCTCAAAAGTTCTTTATCGGAATGTCAGCCTCCGTTTATATGTTTCCCTTGATAAAAATTATTGAGTTAGTTGTAGGACTAGTATTGATTTCAGGATATTATATTCCGCTTGCCTCAATAGTTATTTTCCCCATTTCCCTTAACATTTTCCTTTTCCACCTGTTTCTTGCACCAGCAGGCCTTGGGATGAGTGTTTTTGTCCTTGGAGCTAATTTATTTTTGGCTTATTACTATAGAAGGCATTATAAAACAATCTTCGAGACAGGCAAAAGTAATGAGCCTAAAGAGCGTCAAGCCAACTTGAAGATGCAGGAAGAGTTGAAGTAAAAACGAACCTTAACTCTTTGATAATAAAAAAAATACAACCCCGGAGAAAAGAAGTTAAACAGAATAAGCAGAGTTTTAAAGCACTGTGTTTCTCCATTTTTCTCCCCTATCTCCGTGGTTAAAACTTCAATCCGGCAAACTAAAGGCGATATAAGAATCGCCCGGCTTGGTTCCCATCTTTGTTCCGCCGGCAGCAATAACCACATATTGTTTACCATTAACAGCATAAGTCGTGGGTGTGGCGTAGCCTCCAGCAGGCAACTTTGTTTGCCACAAGACCTTCCCGGTATTCTTATCTATGGCCCTGAACATTTCATCTTTTGTTGCTCCTATAAAGACCAATCCTCCCGCTGTGACTATCGGCCCTCCGTAATTTTCTGTTCCGGTTGGCGGAATTCCTTTTTTTGACAGTTCAGGAAATTCACCCAGGGGAACTCTCCATAAATATTTTCCGGTATTCAAATCAAGAGCGTTCAGTGTTCCCCATGGTGGCTTAATGGCAGGATAACCATTTTTATCCACAAACCTGTGGTAGCCGGTATGAACATAAGGAAATGCTTTGTCCTCCGTACCCTCTTTCATTTCTTTTGGCCTTGAAGCTATTGTGGTCTCCACCTCAAAAAGGTAGTCGATCAACCGCTTTTTTTCTTCTTCGGGAATTTGTTTAAAGGAAGGCATTCTTCCTTTTCCTGAATTGATAATTCTTCTCACGTCTTCCTTTGAATATTTTTCCCCGATTTTTACTAAAGACGGAAAGGCATGTTGGTCACCCATTCGATCTATGCCATGACAGGGCGCGCAGTTTAAAGTATACGTTTTCTGTATTTTTGAAACCTCATTTCCTGAGCCGCCCACATCCACCATTGTCAGGATCCAAGGCATTTCATTGGAATTTAGGTAAAGGACATTAGAAGCAGGATCAAAAGCATTTCCTCCCCACTCTGCACCGCCGTCAAATCCTGGAAAGATCAAGGTGCCTTGTTTACTCGGGGGAATGAAAATGCTCCCTGTTTTGCTCTTTTTGAATTTCTCCAAAAACTCTGGGTAAGAATCAGGAACAAGGTTGTTAAGATCTCCTTCCTTAAATTCCTGTCTTGCAAAAGGCTCGGGAACAGAAGGCACCGGTTGTGTGGGCCATGCCACTTCTCCGGGTAAATCCGATTCAGGGAAAGGCTTTTCTTCCACCGGCCACAGTGGTTTTCCCGTCTCCCTGTCCAGCAAAAAGACAAATCCCGATTTCGTTGCCTGGGCTACCGCGTCTATCTTTTTCCCATTATGCTCCACTGTAACCAAGCTGGGCTGACAAGGCAAGTCCCTGTCCCAAAGGTCATGATGGACAGTCTGAAAATGCCACATCCGTTTGCCTGTTTCAGCATTCAAGGCTACAATGCAGTTTCCGAATAAATTTTCTCCAAGCCTGTTTTTTCCATAAAAATCATAGGAAGGAGACCCCGTAGGGAGAAAAACCATCCCTCTTTCTTCATCAAGACTAAAACCACTCCACACATTTACGCCTCCTATCTTTTTGTAAGCATCTTTAGGCCAGGTTTCATGGCCATATTCTCCAGGACCAGGGATTGTGTGAAAGATCCATTTCCTTTTCCCGGTTTTTATATCAAAGGCCCTCACATGACCCGGAGCGGCATCACTATTTTCAGAGACCCTTGAACCCAGGATCAACAGGTCTTTGTAAACAATTCCCGGAGTAGTATTGATTACATAAAGCCCGCTCACGTCTTTATCCAACCCTTCCAGAAGACTTATTATTCCTTCATTTCCAAAGCTTTTTATGAGGTTTCCTGTTGATGCATCCAGGCAATAAAGGTTTGAGCCGGCAGTATATAAGATTCTTTTATCCTCCCCCTCCTCCCAATAGGTTACCCCTCTTGAAGCATGAATTTGAGGTTCACTGTTTTTAAACGGGTCAAAAATCCATTTCCTTTTTCCTGTGGCAGCATCAAGGGCGAAAGCTTTAAGCTTTGAGGTGGTGCCAAACAAGGTACCATTCACGACTATAGGATGGCACTGAATTTCAGCAGCGCTGTCTACCGGATTATCCTCAGTATGAAATTCCCAGGCTACTTCCAATTGTTTTACATTGTCCGTATTAATCTGATCAAGAGAAGAATACCGGTTTGCTTTTGAATCTCCGCCGTATATCGGCCAGTCTTTATTATTATCTTTTTTAGTGCAGGATAAGCAAAAGATGAGCAAAAGGAAGTATAAGAGTTTTCTCATAAATGAAAGATATGGAATATTTATAAAAGACACCCTTACCACCCCCTAAAAGAACTTCGTTCGCAAGCTCTAAACTATTGTAATAGGCTGTCTCCTTGAAGGAAAGAGAATTTGCAATCTAGAAGGCCATTATAATAGCTGCTTTTCTCCTCTTTATTATTTTCTTAGACCTACTCCAAACATCCCTTCCCCTCCTTTTTTAAGGAGGGGTGCCGGTACGGCGGGGTGGTAAAAGCCTGAGTAATTGCTGGAATTTTTTATAAAAACCACCCTGATATCCCTCCTCGGAAAAGGAGGGAAAGGATAGTTGGCAAAGAACAATAGGCGCGATGATAAAGGCAAAGTACAGTACTTACACTTGTATACCATTCCCAAGTGGTGCAATTCCCAGTCTTAGGTTGAAAAAGTCTGGTCTCATTTCAAAATAACCTCCACACAATACTTTTATCCCGATAAGTTTCCGACCTTTGCAAAAGAGAAAAACTGCCCGTGAATCCTTCAATCCTATTAATAACGCCCCCATTTACTCAACTAAATACCCCTTATCCGGCTACGACTTATATCAAAGGCTTTTTAAATACCCAGGGTATTCCCTCCTTTCAGATGGATCTGGGGATCGAGGTTGTTCTTGATTTATTTTCTTCCAAAGGATTAAATCAATTGTTCGATACAGCAGAACAAAAAGGGCTGCAACTTTCAGAAAATAGCTCAAGGATATTGACCCTCAGGCGGGATTACATTTCCACCATTGACGCGGTAATGCGTTTTCTGCAACACAAAAACCCCACACTTGCCTATACCATTGAAGACGGAAATTACCTACCTAAGGCAAGCCGGTTTGATCAGGTGGAGGACCTGGACTGGGCTTTTGGAACGATGGGCATTCAGGATAGGGCAAGACATTTCGCTACTTTATACCTGGAGGATCTTTCAGACTTTATTAAGGAGACCATAGACCCTTTTTTTGGTTTCAGCCGCTATGCCGAAAGATTGGGCAGCTCCGCCTCTTCTTTTGATCCCATTTATGAAACGCTTGAAAGTCCGCCTACTTATATAGACAATATACTGACCGATCTGCTTAAAGCAAAAGTAGAAGCGCTCAGACCTGATATCGTCTGCCTTTCGGTTCCTTTTCCGGGAAACCTTTACGGCGCCTTTCGATGTGGAAAATATTTAAAAACGCACCATCCCGATATAAAAGTGCTGATGGGTGGCGGATATCCCAATACAGAATTAAGGTCTTTAAGTGAACCGAGGGTGTTTGACTATTGCGATTTCATCACGCTTGACGATGGTGAGAGGCCGATAATGTGTTTGCTCGATTATTTTCAAGGCAAAAGAGAAAAAGTTTTCTTGAAAAGGACCTTCACAAGGGAAAACGGAAAGGTGGTCTATATCAATGGCGCCAAAGAAGGTGATTTTCCTTTCAGTAAAACGGGCACTCCTGACTACTCGGATCTATTGCTGGACAAATACCTTTCTGTAATAGAAATCGCGAACCCGATGCACCGTTTGTGGAGCGACGGCCGATGGAACAAGTTAACGATGGCGCATGGCTGTTACTGGAAGAAATGTACCTTTTGCGACATCTCCCTGGATTATATAAAAAATTACGAGCCTGTTAATGCCGCTTTGCTTTGCGATCGCATAGAAGAACTTGTAAAAGCTACCGGAGAAACAGGTTTCCATTTTGTAGATGAGGCTGCTCCTCCTGCTTTAATGGGGGAACTTGCCCTTGAAATCATCCGAAGAAAACTCTCCGTTACCTGGTGGGCAAATATCCGGTTCGAAAAAAGATTTACTGCAGATCTTTGCCGACTGCTCAAGGCTTCCGGGTGTATAGCGGTTTCCGGAGGACTGGAAGTAGCGTCTGACCGGCTGCTTGAGAAAATGAAAAAGGGAGTTACTGTATCCCAGGTAGCGCAGGTAGCCAACAACTTCACAAGTTCGGGCGTGATGGTTCATGCCTACCTGATGTATGGGTTTCCTACCCAAACGGCCCAGGAGACCATTGATTCACTGGAAATGGTAAGGCAATTGTTTGAAAACGGCGCCTTACAATCCGGCTTCTGGCATCTATTCGCTATGACGGCCCACAGCCCTATTGGCCTTGATCCTGCTGCCTTTGGCGTCGTCAGGGAAAACCCTGCATTAGGGAGCTTCGCAAACAACGACCTTGTTCACAATGATCCGACCGGATGTGACCATGAAATGTTCAATGCCGGATTAGTCAAGGCTTTGTTCAATTATATGCATGGCCTTGGTTTTGAAACCCCGCTTCAGGAATGGTTTGATTTTAAAACACCCCGTACCACCATTCCACCAAATTTTATTGAAACGGCCATTTCCTCAGGATCAGTAAGCGTTGACAAAGAAACGGCAAGGGTAGTGTGGATTGGGAATACGCCCAAATCTGTTGTTTATCAAAAGCAAAAGAAAGGAAAAACCTACCCTTTGATGCGCCTGACCTTCGAAAACAAATCCAACACCCTGGAAACAGTTTCTACTGTTGAGGAAGGCCAATGGCTGGCTGATATCCTTCCAAAACTTTCCCCTGACACCGCCCTCAAAACCACCTTTTCAGACTTAATTAAAGATTTTGAAACCAAAGGTTTGACCGGCTTCCCTGCTTTTATTAAAAGTGAAGCTTGGGTGGCGATTAGAAAAGAGGGGTTATTGTTGGTGTGAGGGGAAGAGCTTGGAGATAATTCGCTTTACTTTTATTCCTCAATAGGGCTTGGTATGAGGTTCGGGGAAATTTACATGGTACTTCGTGCGCTGATTCCTTTAATTTGTGGAAATCTTAATAACATGATGGTTATATGTACAGTTAGCCCCGAAACCTTGCTACTCTATCAAATCCGCATCCAGCACCTCCCCTTTGTCAAAATGAGGTTTTGTCTGTTGCTTTTTCAATTGTTTATACAACAGCCAGCAGGCCAGCAGACCAAAAGGAAGGGCAATTATTTCCAATAACCGCTCTGATATTGCATCTGTAGACCCGGGTTCCCATACTTCCATTGCAAGAACAACAGCAACACCGCCAAGCATCGATCCCAGGAAATAAGTTACTATTCCCAAAACAGCATATCCCCACTTACCTTTTTTAGACTGTTCTTTAAGAGTAAAAAAAGCTTTCCCAATAAAATAAAGTAGTAAAATCCCGATCATGTTTTGAGTGTTTGGCTGTGACTTGAACGCAATTAAACATTTTGAATGAGGAAATGCAATTATTGTTGCTGGGAATATCAATACTGTATTAGTTCATCTACCCGTCATAAAGACAGAGAACTTAATAATCATCTTTTTGTTTAAAAAAAGCAAAAAGATTAAAAAAAGATTGACTTATGTTAGCCCTTAGATTATATTGTTGATCTATGGCAAATAGCTCATAATGAGTTTTGATTGATTGTAGAAAAGGCGCGATTTTATTCCCACTTTGATTTTTCCAACTAAACCCTTATTGTTATTTGTACCAGATATTCATTTAATGACAAAACAACATAGGTTTATTTAAACCTTTAATATTTTTTTCTTTAATAATGGTCGATCAATTAGCTCAAAATCCTTTCACAAACAAACGAAACAATCCAAACAAATATAATCATGAACAAAAAAATAATCCCACGGAAGTACGCGGGATTAAGAATTTCTTCGGCTTATAGCCTTGTTGTGATTTGTCTTTCAGTTTACAAATGTAAAAATAAAAACCAATGAATCAAACTTTAGGAATAGACTTAGGAACAAACTCAGCGGGATTAACCCTTAGAGAAGGCAATATATTTAGTTGGTACGGCGTATATACGTTCAAAAAAGGAGTTGGCGAAGGAAAATCCGGGGAATTTTCTTTTTCTGCCGAGCGTACCAAGCATCGTTCTTCGAGAAGGCTCTATAACGCACGGCGATACAGAAAATGGGAAACTTTAAGAGTTCTTATTGACTTTGGATTTTGTCCATTAAGCCTAGAGAATCTAACTAACTGGAAAAATTATACCAAAGGGGTAGGACGTGTTTTTCCTGTTAATGATACCGCTTTTTCCAATTGGATAAAATTAGATTTTAATGGCGACGGAAAGCCTGATTTTTCAAGCCCTTATCAATTAAGAAAACTCCTCATTACCGAAAAATTAGATTTATCTGACGAAAAAAATCGATATAAAGTAGGGCGAGCTCTGTATCACATTGCGCAAAGAAGAGGTTTTAAGAGTAGCAGAAAAAGCGGTGTGAATGAAAAAACAGCTGTTTACAAAGGAAGCAATGAGACAAAAACCATAGGCAGGAATGATTATGAAAATCTAATCATTCAAGAAGGTAGCTTAGGGGCTGCATTTGCCTACCTGGAAAATAAGGAAATAAGAGTTAGAAATCGATATACTCTGCGGTCCGACTATCAGGCAGAGGTTCAAAAAATACTTGAATTTCAGAAAATTGACAATTCTGAGCTTGTAGAGTCAGCACAAAAAGCTATTTTCTTTCAAAGGCCGCTACGTTCACAAAAAGGACTGATAGGAAAATGCACTTTAGAGCCCAACAAACCACGTTGCCCTATAAGTCATCCAAAATTCGAGGAATATAGGGCCTGGTGTTTCATTAATAATATTAAATATAGAACCATAGAAAATAACCAATTCGAACCTATACCCCTAGACTTAAAAGAAAAGCTATATCGGGAAAAATTCTTTTTTAAAAGCAAAAAGGAACTACAATTTCAAGACATAAGGAAGTTCATCGCAGCAAATGGAGGCAAAGAGTGGGAATTGAATTACAGTCATAAGATGGATGAAATTTCTGTCTCTAGTTGTTACGTTTCGGCAAGATTGAAATCTGTATTTGGTGAAGATTGGGAAAGCTTTGAGAAGAAAGTAATTCGTAAAAACAAAAAGGAAGAAAATAAGGGGATAACTTATGGCATTGAAGACGTCTGGCACCTCCTGTTTTCTTTTGAAGATGAAGAATACTTTATTGAATTTTTGGATAAGGTATTAGAATTAAATGAAGAGCAGATAAAAGAACTCCTTAATTTATTTAAAAGCTTCCCAGTCGGATATGCCAACCTGAGTCTCAAAGCCATCAAAAATATTCTCCCTTTTTTACGTGAGGGTTTTAGTTATACAGAAGCAGTAATCCTGGCAAAAATTCCCGAGTGCTTAGGCAAGGAAACTTTTAAAGCCAACAAACCATCAATCTTAAAAGCATTAGAAGATGAAATAGAGCAAAACCGGCATAAGAAAGCTATTATCAGCATTACCAATAATTTAATTTTCAAATACTATGCTTTAGATGATGATAAGAAATTTGGCTGGAAAAATCCTGCTTATAGGTTAGATGAAAGCGACTTAAAAGAAGTTGAAACAGCTGGTATTGAACACTTTGGTGACAAAACTTGGGATAGATTTGAAAAGGATAACAAACAAAAAATACTATCTGAAGTAGTGATTGAATATCAAAACTTTTTTTCCTCATCTAAGAGAGAGCACATCAGACCACCACATCTTGTTAATCAAATCGAAGAATTTTTATATGAAAATTTTGATATCCCAGAAAATTTACTAAATACGCTTTACCATCCTTCGCAAATAGATATTTACCCTAAAAAGGAGGGGCAACAATATTTATTAAGCCCTAAAACTGCCGCTTTCAAAAATCCAATGGCTTATAAAACACTTTATAAACTAAGAGACGTTCTCAATTATTTGATCGAAGCGGGGAAGATAGATAGTGATACCCGAATTGTGATTGAGATAGCAAGGGAATTGAACGATGCAAACAAACGGTGGGCAATAGAAACATATCAACGACGAAGAGAAACAGAAAACAGAGAATATGCTGCCGCAATCTCAGAACTTTTAAAAGATATAGATTTTAAGGGCGATGCTGACCCTAAAAGCGAAACCGATATTGATAAATTTCGAATCTGGACAGAGCAGCTTGATAATTTAGAAGATGTAAAAGCCGAAATCACTTCAATTGAAAAAGACAAGAAACTATCTGTTTCTGAAAAAGACATTCAAAAGTACCGTCTTTGGAAAGAGCAGAACTGCCTTTGCATGTACACCGGACGAATAATAAAAATAACCGATTTATTTGACCGAAATATTGTCGACTTTGAACATACTATCGCTCGTAGTAAATCTTTTGATAATTCCTTAGCCAACCTTACAGTGTGCTATTCCGATTACAACAGGAATATTAAGAAACAGAAGCTTCCATCGGAGCTGCCTAATTACGACCAGCCGTCAAACAGTTATTCAGCAATAAAGCCAAGATTGGAGGCGTGGGAAAAACGAGTAGAGGAATTATTCAAACAAATTGATTTCTGGAAATATAAATCAAAAGTAGCAGTCGATAAACCTTCTAAAGATGAGGCAATCTGTCAAAGGCATTTAAGACAGATGGAATATGACTATTGGAAAAGCAAAATAGACAGATTTACACGAACCGAAATTCCACGAGGCTTTATAAACAGCCAACTGGTAGACACTCAACTAATAACTAAATATGCCTTCCACTATTTAAAGACAGTATTTAATAAGGTTGATGTTGAAAAAGGAAGCAATACCGCCCAATTTCGAAGAATTTTCGGGATTCAATCAAAGGATGAACTAAAAGAGAGGGGAAAACATTCACATCATGCCATTGATGCCGCCGTTTTGACTTTAATACCTTCCGCCCGAAAAAGAGAAGAGCTATTGAAAAAGGCTTACGAATTTGAGGAGAATAATCACGGAAAACAATATACAGAGTTACCTTTTCCAGGCTTCAGCTATTCAATAATTCAGGAAATAGAAAAAAACATACTTATAAATAATGTTGCGGATAGAGATCAGACGTTGACTCTGGGTAAAAAGATTGTTAGAAGGCGTGGCAAGACGGTTTGGATCGATAAAGATAAAAGAATACCAAAGACTGCTCAAGGGCATTCTATCCGTGGTGAGCTACATCAACAGACTTATTATGGTAAAATAAAAATAGCGGCTAAAGACGGGAACGGTAGCATACAGCGAGATGAAAATGGAAGTATAATTTACAACCAGCTTGATGGGAAAGACGAAATATGGATGGTACTGAGAAGACCAATTGAGAGTATAAATTTCGAATCAGATGTAATTGTTGACACACATTTAATGGGATTCCTTAAAGAGCAGTTAGCTAATGGAACAAAGCAAAATGAATTAGTGGACTTTCAGGGGAATAGACTTCGACATTTAAGATGTAGGGTAAAATCAGGTAGAGGGTTCATGAATCCCGATAATGTTACTACTGTGAAAGAACAGATTTACAAATCTGATAAAGAATATAAAAATTATATTTATGCAGATTCGGGAGAGAATTTCTTATTTGGACTATATCAAAATGAGTTTGGTAGAGAAATGGTTTCCGTAAATAAATTTGAAACAGCAAGCTTCATAAGTAAAATAGATTTCATCAGTAAAGCGGACCTATTTAAATTAAAAGAACCTGTTTTTATTAAAAAGAAAGAGGCTCAACTTGTACATATTTATGAACCTGGACAAAAAGTAATCTTTTACACTAAAGAGAAAGATGAATTAAAGGATTTAACAAAAGAAGACATATCGAAACGATTGTACTTCATAAAACGACTTCATCAAGCTTCTGTTGGAAACATATTGTTTCAACATCATTTGGAAGCAAGAAGTGATGAAGAATTGTCTGTTGCTTTTCCAAAAAATATATTTAAATCCGCAGGGAAAGATGGTTTCTCAAAATATCAAGATGATTTCATTGCTCCGAGAGTTTTATTCAAACCTGTCAAACCTAATTTTATTATAGAAGGAAAGGACTTTGAAATGGGGCTTGATGGTACAATTAGATTTTTATTTTAACAATGCACCGCTCCTCCTTCATCAAGAACCTTATCAGTTTGTTCGGCCTTTCCGTTGTTCCTGCTGAGTGGATGAAACAATATCAGAAAATTTATCTGCTGCAATGTTTTGTAAGAGGATTCCGGTTTCATAATAGGCAAAGTATGTTAAGCAGTATGCAAACAGGCAATATGCTAGAATTGGTTCGTGAGCCGGCTAATGAACACGATCAATATGCCATAGCCTTGCATTTTGATAAGGAGAAAATTGGATATATCCCCAGGGAATCCAATGAAATACTAAGCCGTTTGATGGATGCCGGGGTAGCGGAATTACAGGCGGAAATCACTCATATGGAGCCACAGGCAAAGGCATGGGAGAACGTACATATTGCCGTTTATGTCCTGAAAGAATCTAATGACTTACCGGATAAAAACCCTGGCTATTTAACGAAACTGGAAACTCCTGAATACTATACCCTTAAACACAAGAATGACAAAGTCAGTCGTATTTATTATCACAAAAACGATAGTTCCTTTTATTCAGGAGAAGATTTTTATGAAGATATGGTGAAGCATAGTTCCAATGATTCTGTCTATGATCTTTTACATCAACTAACACCTACGGAACTGGAGGAAGCTGTACAATCGGGTCGTTTTGTAATTAATAAAAACAATATCTCAAAAAATCAGTCTAACGAACCGCTCACGAGAGTTTTTGATGAGGCAGTAATTGCCCTGGATGATTATTTTGATGAAAAGGGATTTGTAGTAGTCAATGTGGAACGCCTCGCTCGATTGTCTGATAGAATTAGCAATTTCGTCAATGTGCTTGATAAACAAGGAAATAAATTTGTAGAAGTTCTGTTAAAAAACATTTAGTTTTATATGGGTTTGGAGTAGTGAGATTGGTTAACAAAATCTCAAGTATGATTAAACGCACCTTACACTTTGGCAATCCGGCTTATCTAAGTTTAAAAGATAACCAGTTAGCCATAGCCCTGCCTCATTTAAAAGATTTGGGCGAAAAGGAATCCAAAAGAAGCGTTCCTATTGAAGATATTGGAATTGTACTTCTGGACCATAAGCAAATCACCATCACTCACGCCTGCATTGCAGCATTGCTTCAAAACAACGCTGTTCTGATCACCTGCAACGATACTCACCATCCTACGGGAATGATGCTTCCCTTAGATGGAAATGATACTCAAAGTGAACGTTTTCGCTATCAGATAGACGCTTCCCAACCTTTAAAAAAACAGCTCTGGCAACAAACCGTCCAGGCAAAGATTTTGAATCAAGCGGCAATTTTATCAGAACGCGGAATTGCGTGTGACAATATGGTTTACTGGGCTAAATCTGTTCGTTCCGGAGATCCTGACAATTATGAGGGAAGGGCAGCAGCCTATTATTGGAAGAATGTTTTCCCAAACAAAATTGAATTTTTCAGAGGCAGAGAAGGAGACCCTCCAAATAATCTACTAAATTATGGTTACGCAATTCTTCGGGCGATTGTAGCCAGGGGATTGGTTTGTTCCGGCTTGCTGCCAACCCTCGGCATTCATCACCGCAATAAATACAATGCGTACTGCCTGGCAGATGACATCATGGAACCTTATCGTCCTTATGTTGATCAAATTACCTTAGGGATCATTGACCGCGGTGAAAATTTCCTGGAATTGGGAACAAGCATTAAGACACAATTACTTGGTATTGCTACTGTAGATGTTCAGTTCGAAAAAGGTACCAGTCCTTTAATGGTTGGATTACAAAGCACAACTGCGTCGTTGGCTAAATGCTATGAAGGCACATTAAGAAAAATAAATTATCCGGTGATGAAGAACTTTGACAGTAAACGACTGAACAATTATAAAATTGAAGATAATCATAACATAAGCAAAGCAGCAGAAAAACCTCAGCCTTATAAAAAACCATCTGATGATGATATTGAATTGCCTTTTTAATAAATGCGTTTAAATGAGTATCGAATTTTGTGGGTTTTAGTATTTTTTGATCTTCCAACGGAAACCAAAAAGGACCGGAAGATTTACTCTAAATTCCGTAAAGACATAATGCGGGACGGGTTTAGTATGTTTCAATTTTCGATATACTTACGCCATTGTAGCAGCAGGGAAAACGCGGATGTACATATCAAACGCCTAAAGAAATTTTTACCGCCTAAAGGTCACGTGGGCATTCTTACCATTACGGACAAGCAGTTTGGAATGATGGAATTGTTTTATGGAAAGACAACCAAAGATTTACCTACAGTGTCACAGCAATTGGAATTGTTTTAAAAAGAATCCGAAGGCATTTCTGCCAACGGATTTTTTTAATTCAAATTAGTAACATAACTCGTTGCTTTTCAATGAGAAATTAACAGGTATGCTGTTACTAATATCTCAAAGAACAAATCTGAAAGCAAATCACAACATGTAAGGAGGGAGGCAAAAGAGGAAGGAGCTGTTACTAATATCTCAAAGAACAAATCTGAAAGCAAATCACAACTGCATCACGTGGGGATATGAGGTTCCATATGCTGTTACTAATATCTCAAAGAACAAATCTGAAAGCAAATCACAACCATATAGAAACATCCCCCGGTTTAGGGGTTGCTGTTACTAATATCTCAAAGAACAAATCTGAAAGCAAATCACAACTAAGGTTTAATTGGTGTGAATCTGTGGTTAGCTGTTACTAATATCTCAAAGAACAAATCTGAAAGCAAATCACAACTAACTGCCATAAGGAATGGCTACTATAAAGGCTGTTACTAATATCTCAAAGAACAAATCTGAAAGCAAATCACAACATGATACCGTATGGAGGGCCACCCGTTCACGCTGTTACTAATATCTCAAAGAACAAATCTGAAAGCAAATCACAACTCCCCTGAAGGACACCATTTTTTTAGAAGGGCTGTTACTAATATCTCAAAGAACAAATCTGAAAGCAAATCACAACCGCCATTCCTGCGTGTGCCTTTCGCCACCTGCTGTTACTAATATCTCAAAGAACAAATCTGAAAGCAAATCACAACTAGAACCGTCTACAGATTGGTATGGTGTTTGCTGTTACTAATATCTCAAAGAACAAATCTGAAAGCAAATCACAACTAATCCCCCTCGTTTTTCAACGTAACCCGGGCTGTTACTAATATCTCAAAGAACAAATCTGAAAGCAAATCACAACTGGCTGCGGTGTCTGCATGCTTTTCACTACGCTGTTACTAATATCTCAAAGAACAAATCTGAAAGCAAATCACAACTTTGATCGAACGTTTAAATAATGCAACAAAGCTGTTACTAATATCTCAAAGAACAAATCTGAAAGCAAATCACAACTCTTTAGCAGCTTTCATTATATCGCTCCAAGCTGTTACTAATATCTCAAAGAACAAATCTGAAAGCAAATCACAACTCGGTTCTGTGTGGGGAATATTCACAGGTAGCTGTTACTAATATCTCAAAGAACAAATCTGAAAGCAAATCACAACCCTTCAGGATGAGCTTTCAGATAATCATTTGCTGTTACTAATATCTCAAAGAACAAATCTGAAAGCAAATCACAACCCTCAAAAAGTAGTACTTGCAGATTATAAGGCTGTTACTAATATCTCAAAGAACAAATCTGAAAGCAAATCACAACACTCGGAATGAATCGGATTTTCTGGATCCAGCTGTTACTAATATCTCAAAGAACAAATCTGAAAGCAAATCACAACTATGGTACATAAACAGGATCAATCGTGATTGCTGTTACTAATATCTCAAAGAACAAATCTGAAAGCAAATCACAACGTATGAAAAATCTTAATTAAAAAACTGATTGCTGTTACTAATATCTCAAAGAACAAATCTGAAAGCAAATCACAACTCGTAAGTAGGGAGAAACTTTTTAAGGGTGGCTGTTACTAATATCTCAAAGAACAAATCTGAAAGCAAATCACAACTTATAGATGAGGTATTAGGTATCTCTAATAGCTGTTACTAATATCTCAAAGAACAAATCTGAAAGCAAATCACAACGGAATAGAGGCACAGGAACTGACTTGGGAAGCTGTTACTAATATCTCAAAGAACAAATCTGAAAGCAAATCACAACACATATCAAATAGATTAGCGGCAATCTTTTGCTGTTACTAATATCTCAAAGAACAAATCTGAAAGCAAATCACAACTTTGAAGTAGCAATAATTTCGTTATCTATTGCTGTTACTAATATCTCAAAGAACAAATCTGAAAGCAAATCACAACTTACACTATTGAAGGCTTCGCGCAATCCAAGCTGTTACTAATATCTCAAAGAACAAATCTGAAAGCAAATCACAACACCATGCGTATCGAATGCGTATTTTACGCAGCTGTTACTAATATCTCAAAGAACAAATCTGAAAGCAAATCACAACTCGAAGGCGTTGTACCAAATTCTTCAAATAGCTGTTACTAATATCTCAAAGAACAAATCTGAAAGCAAATCACAACTTAGTGCAGTACAACCTTGCATCATCTATTGCTGTTACTAATATCTCAAAGAACAAATCTGAAAGCAAAACACAACTACTCTTTGTCAATTCTATCAATTTCTTTTGCTGTTACTAATATCTCAAAGAACAAATCTGAAAGCAAATCACAACCAGTAATTGAACCATCTCCTCCTCCACCTGGCTGTTACTAATATCTCAAAGAACAAATCTGAAAGCAAATCACAACCATCCTGATCACTTATATCCTGCAACCGCTGCTGTTACTAATATCTCAAAGAACAAATCTGAAAGCAAATCACAACACCGCGCATAAAGCTTTATTAAAGAAAATAGCTGTTACTAATATCTCAAAGAACAAATCTGAAAGCAAATCACAACAGGCCGGGGCTTCGGAACATATTCAGGTGTGCTGTTACTAATATCTCAAAGAACAAATCTGAAAGCAAATCACAACTATAGACAGTAGATATGGCTCGAATTTTGTGCTGTTACTAATATCTCAAAGAACAAATCTGAAAGCAAATCACAACCCAAGGGGTTAATGGAAGGCATAAAGTCTGGCTGTTACTAATATCTCAAAGAACAAATCTGAAAGCAAATCACAACTTAATAGATTGGACTATAATATCTGGATATGCTGTTACTAATATCTCAAAGAACAAATCTGAAAGCAAATCACAACGAATAACAATGAAAGCAATGAATCCTAAAAGCTGTTACTAATATCTCAAAGAACAAATCTGAAAGCAAATCACAACTACTAACTTGATGTTTTCAGCCTCAAGTTTGCTGTTACTAATATCTCAAAGAACAAATCTGAAAGCAAATCACAACTGCCAGAAAGCACCCCTTCTCCAAATATTCGCTGTTACTAATATCTCAAAGAACAAATCTGAAAGCAAATCACAACGGTTTTCTGTCGGTTTTCTTTGGCTTGTTTGCCATAATCACCCCGCCTCTCACCTGGCGGTAAACTACTACATCTCCAAGCATTCCGCTTACGCCGTTCAATAAGGGATTGTTGTTGATTTTACTCATGGTTTTAAGTGTTATTTGTTTTTTTTGTGTTAAATTGACAATGTAAATATACGAAGTTTTGCCCCTGTTTAAAAGCTACCCATGCCATCTGTGCCGATTATGCCGATTGTGCCGATTATGCCGAATATGCCGGCTTGTGAAGCGCTTAGGTTTTAAGTAAAAGCCAAAAGTAAAATACATTTGTTTTATAAAAATTGTACTATTCTAATTTTGCAAACCCCATTTGGCAGGTTTGTAGGTTCGCTCTAGGTTCGGTGTAAGTTCGCTCTAGGTTCGATAGGGCCTGGTCTTGTACTTTTTTTATACGTTACAAAATTCTTTTTTCTAGTACTTCGCAAATCTAATCCAGTGTAGGCGCAAAATTCCTCGATGGTGATCAGGCCGTCCTTATTGCGGTTGAAACATTTTCTTTTTTTAATTTTTGTTTTACTCCTTCTCCTTCTCCTTCTCCTTCTATTACTCCTTCTCCTTCTATTACTCCTTCTCCTTCTACTACCCTGGTATCCCTTTCAGGGCCTAGAGTAGGGCTATCCTTATTTTTCTGACCATCAAATAATTTCTGATGGTCGATTTTATGTTTTTTCAATAAATCCAAAATTCTTTTATGGATAGGGCTTTTTGGATTTAAAATTTCACCATTTGAAAATGGACAAAATTTTTAATAAACCACTTTCGGTCATTGTCAAGAAAGATAATTTTTTCCAAAAACAGGTTGCGAGCTAACGCTGGGTCTATATTTCTTCTCACAGTCGCCCGCATCCCGGAATGATAGAGCGGTAGATATTTGTTTTTTAAGGTTTCCACCTATGAGTTGTCATCCTTGAAAAGGACCTTGTTATCATGATGCAAAAACGGCAGTATTGTAAGAAATTAACCACAGAGTGCACCGAGGTTTTCACAGAGGAAAAAGAGATTTTTTAATTCTCTATATTCTCCGTGTTTTCTTCGTGTTCCCTGTGGTTAAATTTGTTTTTATAAAAGGCTTTCCCATCATGCCCAACAGGTTTCCTGAAGGAATGACAGAGAGGTCTTATGAGTTGTCATCCTTGAAAAGGGAACTTGTTGGAGGGGACGAAATGTTCTCAGACATCAAACTGTTTATTCCGTCCCGCTACCTACAGGCTTTTGCATCATACCCAACAAGCTCACTACAATTTGAAAGTATATCCCAGGTGAAGCGTCACAAATGAGGTAAACGGGGCTATGTTGTAGGTCATCTCATCAATTGAATTGTTGCCGGATATTTTTGTTGTATATCCAACTCCTGCCCAAGGTTTTAAATATAGCGGAAACTTAAAGGGCTGCCAGGTGTAACCGATAGAAGGCATCACTAAGAAGTTACTGTATTTGCTGTGCTTATTAACAATATTTCCGTTGGTGTTTTTGTAATTTTGCACACCTGTTTGCAGCCCTACAAACCATCCTGTATTAGCTTCTTTAAAATAATATTCGGCAAAAAGAGAATAGGCGCTGTTAATCCTCACGTTCCAGTCGTTGTCTTTGTTTTCAGGGTTCATATTAACCAGGAAACCGGGAAAGTCTAATGCGTACGTTCCTGCACCAATCAGTAGCCTTTTGCTCTGTGACGGCTTAATACGAATATGAAAAGCATAACCGTTAAAAGCAAAGGTAGAAGGATCTGTTTCAATCGAAAACGTTGTTTTGTTTTCTGTTGATTTGTCCTGAGCCTGAAGTTCTGTTGCTAATAAACTGCAAACTGCAAATAATACAACAGCAATTAAATGAAACTTTATTTTCATCTGTACATAGGTTTGAGGTGCGAGGGCATGAAGTTGGAGGGAGTCCACTTGGGACTTCAATCTTTGTTGTTCTATTTTCATGTTCTTTTGTGTTTTGTGATGTGAGCGTTTCATGAATAGGTAATTTGTTTTTTAAATGCCATATGGAATTCGCCATTAGATATTCATCCGCCGATTGGGCAATTTCCAGTCATGGCTTTTCATGTGTATATAATTTGTTTTTTAATTGCCACATGGAATACGCCATTAGATATTCATCCTCGTTTGGGTGATTTACAATCATGGCTATTTCATGTGTGTATAATTTGTTTTTTAAATACTAATAACCTCCACCCTATACAATGCAACAAACATTGCCATGATGAAAAAGATGATTGTTGCCGGCATATCCTTATATTCCTTCTTCCGGACATGATAGACTAGGGCAAGAAGCATAATGAGTGCGATCCCAATCGATGCTAAAGGGGTAAGGACAGGAAGGATTCCTGTAAGCATCGGCAATACAAGCCCTATGGCTCCCGCTATTTTCGCGATACAAATAAATGCTACCATAGTCGGTGAGTAGGCGTTAAGCCAGGATAATTTTGATTTGAGCTTTTCCGTATTAATTAAAATATACAGCCCGGAAGCCGTAAAAATTGCTGCAAGGATTCCTTGCATAGTCCAGATTGTTGTTTCCATTTGATTTATAATTTTAATTTTTATTGAACTGATGATTTCTAATATCACATTATGGTTATACCCTGGAAATTGAATCCTTTCTTTGCTTCCTCGATCATTCCAGCATTTGACCTCAACACTGGTTATCTACAGAAAAGAATCTTGTGCAATAAGTAACTCAAGCCGCCTCTGGTATTTGTCAAGTAACAAAAACAAAGCAAACAAATGAGTTAACTTAATATTTAGTATATATAGTTTAGGGCAAAAAAAAACTCACATCGAATCAAGGATATTCTTTAAAGTTGTCTTTTTGAGATCCTCTTTAATTTTTGATTCCACTTTTTTTAAAACAGCATTGATGGTCTTTTTTGCACTTTCCGGCCTTTTACCTGATACTTTCAAATCGTATTCCGTCTGAAAAAGGGGTTTTTCATTTTCTACCGCGATCAGCAAATCAAGTAAATTAATCTTGTCCTCACTTTTTGTCAGCCTTACCCCACCGGTTGCTCCCTCCTTAGAATGCAAAATACCAGCACGAATCAGATTATTTAAAATAACAGACAAGGTAGGCCTTGGAATGTTTAGAAATTCACTCATATTCTTTGCAGAAATAAATTCTGTTTCTCCTCTTCTCGTTTTATCCGAGATGAAAATCAGTACAAGAATGGATTTTGAAAAAGAAAGTGAGTAAGCCATTAACTAAATATACTTTATATATAGTTCACAAAGTTAATGGCATTTTCAATAACTGCAAGTTTTTCTGAAAATAAATTCTGGTTTACTATAAAAGGGTTGTTATTATTTACGCATCGGATAGGTATAATGTACCACCTTTTCCGACAGCCCACCGGCACTGTGATAGAATTCCAGGGCGTGTGTATCTTCTTCATGCGCCTGAACAAAAAAGGATTCAAGATTATTTACCTTGCAATATTCCTTTATAGATTCAATCAATTTTCTACCGATGCCTCTTCTTTGAAATTCTGTTTTAACGGCAAGATCATAAATATAAACTTCGGAGGATTGAAAATGATATGATGGCAATATGTGGGCAGTCAGTCCACCTATAACATCATCCTGACACATAGCAGCGAATACAATAAAATTCTTTTGTTTTAACAATTCCTGAAGGTAATGTTTGTCAAGCATTTGAAAATCTTCCATTTTAAAAACCTCCTCAAATAGCAGAAGCATATCTATGAAATCCTTCACCTGGGAACTATCCAATTGTTTTATTTCAACATTCATTTTTTCTGGTTGTTGTTCCATGTTTTGTGAGCCCATCACCATTAGTTATTTAACTCGACTTGATGTCAAAAGATGCGTGTTTTTCCTGATTTCCACCTGTGAGTGTCATCCTTGAAAAGGAACTTGTTGGGAATATGCAAAAACTTATTTTTTATAAAAGGTTCAGGCTTTTATGAAAAGGAAGAAGCTTTTTCGCATCATGCCCAACAGGTTTCCTAAAGGAATGACAGGGGCCTCGTTGTCTCCTTGAAAAGGACAGAGAGGTAGAAAAATTGTCTTTCCTGATTTCCACCTGTGAGTGTCATCCTTGAAAAGGAACTTGTTAGGCAGGATGCAAGAATTTATTTCTTATAAAGGTGCCGGATTTTTATGAAAGGAAGAAGCTTTTCGAATCATGCCCAACTGGTTTCCAAAGGAATGACAGGGGCTTCGTTGTCTCCTTGAAAAGGACAAAGAGGTAGAAAAATTGTCTTTTCTGATTTCCACCTATGAGTGTCATCCTTGAAAAGGAACTTGTTAGGCAGGATGCAAGAACTTATTTTATAAAAGGTTGAGGCTTGTTATGAAAAGGAAGAAGCTTTTTCGCATCATGCCCCACAGGTTTCCAAAGGAATGACAGGGGCCTCGTTGTCTCCTTGAAAAGGACAAAGAGGTAGAAAAATTGTCTTTCCTGATTTCCTCCTGTGAGTGTCATCCTTGAAAAGGAACTTGTTAGGCAGGATGCAAGAATTTATTTCGTATAAAGGTGCCGGATTTTTATGAAAGGAAGAAGCTTTTCGAATCATGCCCAACTGGTTTCCAAGGAATGACAGGGGCTTCGTTGTCTCCTTGAAAAGGAACTTGTAAGGCATGAGGTAAAAATTTATTTTTATAAAAGGTACCATTTTTTATGAAAACATATTTTGTTTATATCACTACCAATCCAGGAAAAACAGTATTGTATACAGGTGTAACTAACAACTTATCTTTAAGAATACAACAGCACCATGCGAACAAGGGAAATAAAACGACCTTTGCCGGTAAATACTTCTGTTACAAATTAATCTATTACGAAATTTTCTCAGCCATAAAAGAGGCCATTGAAAGAGAAAAGGAAATTAAAGGTTTGACAAGAAAAGAAAAAGAAGCCCTAATAAAAGCAACAAATCCAAGATTGAATTTTATCAATGCGTTTTAAAATCCTTATCCTTTTTACAGGTCGAGCGGTGATTCTTAATGCAAAAAAGAAGCTTTTTCCCATCATGCCCAACAGGTTTCCTAGGACAAACAAAAAATATTTTTGCCTATAAAATGATCTGCAAAGACAGTATTGAAGAAAAGATATTGAAGCTGCAAGAGAAAAAGAAGCTTGTAGCCGAGGACATTATCAATACCGAAGCGGGTTTCATGAAAAAACTCAATAAAAAGGACATTGAGGAATTGTTTGCTTAAACATAATGTGATCTTCAACAGGTTTTCTTTAAGGAATGACAGGGCGGTCCTATGGACTGTGTCCTCATCCTCGGAGTTGTCATCCTGAAAGGAACTTGTTAGGCATGATGGAACAAATTTATTTTTATGAAAGGTTCCTAAGTTGGAAGAGAAAGGTTGCTTTCCCAAAGGCTTTTGCATCATCCCCGACAGGTTTCCTAAAGGAATGACAGGGCAGTACAATGGGTTGGCATCCTTGAAAAGGAACTGTTGGAAGAGCGGTCCTATCAGTTGTCATCCTGAAAGGAACTTGTTAGGCATGATGGAATAGATTTATTTTTATGAAAGGTGCCTAAGTTGGAAGAGAAAGTTGCTTTCTCAAAGACTTTTGCATCATGCCAACAGGTTTCCTAAAGGAACGACAAAGAGAGCATTTGACAGATAAGGCTCTCATAAAAATTAGCATTAATTCCTCCCCTCTCTTCAAGATTTCTTCAAAATGAAATTTTATCTTCACATTAATGAAGATTTTGATCATTGAAGACAATCAGGAACTTGCCAGGAATATTTATGAATTCCTGAACAGGGAAGGTTATGTTTGTGAAGTAACGCATACATTTAATCACGCGCGGGATAAACTGATGTCTTTTCAGTATGACTTAATAATACTCGACATTATGCTTCCTGACGGTTCCGGATTTGATATTCTGGAATATATAAAATTCGAAAAGATCGAAAGCAGCGTATTGATCATTTCTGCAAAAAATGCGTTGGATGATAAAATCCTCGGACTGGACCTCGGGGCTGACGATTACCTCACCAAACCCTTTCACCTTACGGAACTCCATGCCCGACTCAAAGCCATTTACCGAAGGAAAAATTTGAAAGGTGACAATATTGTTGGCTTTAATGAAATTGTTTTAAATACAGATAGAATGGAAGTAAGGGTAAATGAACAAATCCTTGACCTCACCAAAAAGGAGTTTGATTTGCTGCTTTATTTCCTGATCAATAAAAATAGGGTAATTACCCGGCAGTCTATCGCGGAGCATTTGTGGGGAGATTACACGGACAATCTTGACAACTATGATTTTGTATACCAGCATGTTAAAAACCTCAGAAAAAAGATTACGGCGGCTGACGGCAAAGATTATATAGCGACTGTTTACGGATTGGGTTATAAATTTAACACCCAGACAAAATGAGACTGCTCAATAAATTTACTTTGTGGTACTTGTTAATTACCGCCTTGGTGTTGCCTGCAGGAGGTATTATCGTTTTTAAAATGGTACAGTTTGAGATTGTCCATGAAGAAAGCCATAAATTAAAAGATACCGTAAAGCTTATAGCGAAAAAACTAAAGGAAGGAACATCTGTAGAAGCCATTGCGGGCTACCAGGTAACCATAAACGAATGGAAAATGGACAGGCCCGAGCTACCTCTAAAGGTGATAGATACCCTTGCCTGGTTCGAACCGCATAACCACAATGAACGTGTTCTCAAAACCGTCGCTTCGTATAAAATAAACGGCAAGCATTATTTCATTTCTACATTCAACTATATCGGAGAACCTGATGAAATAGCCACCGGAGTAACGCGTTCACTTACTTTGATATCTATTTTATTGTTGTTCCTGGTCGTGTTGGCCAATTGGCTGATTTCCAAAAGGATTTTGCTACCCTTCAATCAAACGCTCCAGGCCATCAAATCTTTCAACCTTAAACAAAAGGGCCATATGAAACTGGCGCCTACCTCTACTCAGGAGTTTAAAGAATTGAATCTCTTTCTGGATAAAATGACGGTAAAGGCGCTGGAAGACTATAGAAACTTAAAGGAGTTTTCTGAAAATGCTTCTCATGAGCTGCAAACGCCGCTGGCCATAATAAGAGGCAAACTGGAATTGCTGATGGAAACAGGGATTACTGAAGAACAAGCGGCATTCATTTCCTCTATTCATAATGAAATAAAAAAGCTTTCTCAGATCAATCAGTCCCTTACCTTGCTGACTAAACTAGAAAATCATGAATATGAGGCCCATCCGATTAATTTAAGCAACCTCATCAACCACTCTTTGACGGCCTTTGAAGAGCTGATCGAAATGAAATCGTTAAAAGTGGAAAAGGAAGTGGAAGAAAACGTGTTTGTGAGGCTCAATCCTTTCTTAGCGGATATTTTATTGAAAAATCTATTGAGCAATGCCATTCGGCACAATGTAGAGAATGGTAGCATTAAAGTAGCATTATCCTCCTCCGAACTTATAATAAAAAATACTGGGAACCCTCCCGAAGTACCGCTGGAGCAAATGTTTAAAAGATTTAAGAAAACAAATCAGAGCAGTAGTTCAATTGGTTTGGGTTTAGCTATTGTAAAGCAGATCTGCGATCTAAACCATTTCAAAATACAATACACCTACGAAAACGCTTTACATCAAATCCGGCTTGGTCTATTATGAAAGAGTGAATCAAGAGGAATATTTCACGCAAAGTTCGCAGAGATTATACGCAAAGACCGGTAAGGCTTCTTAAGAAAAAGGATCAATCTCATAAATATTCTTTGCGCCCTTTGCGAAAAACCTCTGCGTCCTTTGCGTGAAATCCTTAAACTTCAAGATTCCTTCAAAATTTAAACAGATTTGCTACAAACTGATTATTAACCTTTGTAAAGTTATTTTTTCAGATTAAGATTTTGCCGTTCTTTCGAATGGAGACTTCGTAACAAAATATATACTGGTGTTGAACATTAAAATATTTAGAATGAAAAATTTATGGATCCTTTTGACTTTGATGGGTTATATGGCGGGTGCTCAAACAGGAACCGAACCTGTATTTACTATCACAGGTAAAGTAATTGACCCAGGTAAAAATGCTGTCCCTTTTGCCAATTCGGCATTATATCAAACCTCAGACTCTTCCTTGTTTACTGGGGCTGTTTCTGATGAAAACGGAAGATTTGAATTAAAAGCAAAACCGGGAAATTATTATCTGAAGATTACCTTTCTTTCTTATAAGGAAAACCGGGTTAAAAACATAAGGGTGCTGAATCAGAACATTGATTTGGGGGCACTAACCCTTAGACCCATGACCGAAGTATTGGATGAAGTGGTGGTAACGGGAGAAAAAAGCCAGATGGTACTTCATTTGGATAAAAGGGTCTTTAATGTAGGAAAAGACCTAAGCAATGCTGGAGGAAACGCTGCTGAAATATTAGACAATGTGCCCTCTGTAACCGTGGATGTAGAAGGAAATGTAAGCCTAAGAGGCAGTGAAAACGTGAGGATCCTGATCGACGGAAGGCCTTCGGGGCTCACAGGCATCAGCAGTTCGGATGCACTGCGCCAGTTGCAGGGAGACATGATAGAAAACATTGAAGTGATTACCAATCCTTCTTCGCGCTACGATGCAGAAGGTGAAGTGGGAATTATAAACATCGTACTTAAAAAGAATGCCAACCAGGGCGTTAACGGTTCCTTTACCGTTCAGGCAGGTTATCCTGAAAACTACGGAGGCTCTTTTAATCTCAATTACAGGAAAAGCAAATTTAACTTATTTTCAAGCTATTCCTTCAACTACCGTAACAATCCCGGTGGCGGCAATTCTTTAAATAGGTTTACACAAAAAAATTCAGAAGGACAGGATTCTGCTTTTTCCTATATCCAAAACAGTAAGAGAACCAGGGGCGGAACTTCAAACAACATCAGGTTTGGCATCGATTACTACCTGAATGAAACGAATATCCTGACCGGCGCCATCATGTATCGTGTATCCCAGGGAAGAAATTCAAGCCGGTACGATTACCTCAATTATGATGACAACAATATGTTGGTTGGTTCTGATTTCAGAAGAGAAAATGAAAAAGAACCTGAGCAAAATATTGAAGGATCGCTTACTTATAAAAAAGAATTTAAACAAGAGGGCCGCACCTTAACTGCTGACGTCAAGATCATGGATACGCAGGAGAATGAGAGGGCCAATTTTTATGAAACAAGCTCAACTGAAAAAGACAAACAAGAACGTTCCAACAACACGGAGGATGAAAGAAACCTACTCTTCCAGGCGGATTATATCCATCCTTTGGGAAGCAATGGAAAATTTGAAACCGGTGTAAAAGCCAGTCACAGGTTACTTAACAACAAGTACATGGTAGAAGAGCTGAATGACGAAAACAGTTGGGAGGTCATAACCGGACTGGAAGGCCAACCGCTGGAAGACCACCTTGTGTATACCGAAAATATATATGCAGGTTATTTGATGTGGGGTAATAAACTGGGCAAATTTTCCCTTCAAACGGGTTTAAGAGCAGAGTATTCGGACATATTAACAGAATCGAAGAAAGGTAACACTCGTAATCCTAAAAAATACTTCAACTTATTCCCCAGCGCCCATGTTTCTTATGAGCTGGATGAAAACAATGATTTACAATTAAGCTACAGCTATCGGATCAGCAGGCCGCGTTTCAGGGAACTCCTTCCATTTTCAGGATACAGCGATTCCCGATCCATCTACATGGGAAACCCTGACCTGAACCCGGAATATACCCACTCCTTTGAAGTAGGAAATCTTTTGGAATGGACCGCCGGATCCCTGCTTTCCAGCGTTTACTACAGGTATAGAATGGGAGTAGTTCAAAGAATTACAGAAGTAGATCAGTCAAATGATGAAAACTCAGAAGTATTGACGAGAGTGATCCCCATAAATTTATCTACACAAAACGCCTATGGACTGGAATTCAATTTATCCCATACGTTCAACAAATGGTGGAGATTAAACTCCAACTTCAATTTCTATAGAGCCATTACAGAAGGGTCTTATAAAGAAGAACGGTTATTCAGCGATACCTATGCTTTTTCCAGCCGGATCACTTCAAAAATGACTATTTTAAAGAAGTATGATTTTCAGGCAGGTATAAATTATAGGGCACCACAGGAAACGCCGCAAGGAAGAAACCTATCCGTCTATTCAGTTGATTTGGGCCTTGCCCGGGACGTACTTAAAGGCAAAGGAACTATCACTCTAAGCGTTAGGGATTTGTTCAATTCCAGAAAATGGAGATCGATTAATGACCAGACAGAAGGATATTATTCAGAATCTGAATTTCAGTGGCGCTCAAGAAGTGCATTGCTGAGTTTCAATTATCGTCTAAACCAAAAGAAGGACTCAAAAAGCAGAAATTCAATAGAACAAGACGGAGGAGGAATGGAAGGAGGAGAATAGGTTTTAAAGATCATTGACTGAAGTTTGGGAAAATCAGTTTCAGGAATCTTCTCTGGAACTTTTCCTTCCAGCTCCAACTTCATACACGTTATCGAAGCAATTTAATCACCTGGTTGAGGCCATTAATATCTTTATCATTAAAATAAAGGGCGCCTTTCACACTGGCCATATTTGTCGTTTCTCTTTTTGCTGAAATGCTCAAAGAATCCATCGACAAAATATGCTTGTTTAGCGCTGGAAATAACCCTTGTTTCCATATTTGTTGAAAGTCAATTGCCAAATGAAAGAAATCATCTGAGAATATCTGTCCGGTTTTTTTTGAATGATTTAGATTGGTAGTCAGTTGTAAATAATCTCCGTTTGCAGAACCGTAAAATTGATACAACGGAAAAACACTTTTATTTAACTTCAATCTTTCATCCAATACCTGCTGCCGTTTTAGATAATTCACCAGGCGTTGGTTCTGGTTTTTAAATGTTAGGTAAATTTCCGGAACCTGCTTTTCCTGGGCGGTCTTCATCGCTATTTTTTCAAAATTATCATCGAAAATATAGGTAATTGCCGTATCAATTTGCTTAACAGTTTTTATAAGTTCAAAATCCATATACCCACCCGAATAATTTGCAAGGCTATCTGAATTCAGTTGATAATTGCTGTTCAAGGGAACGAGTACAGATTTAAGCCAATAACTTATGTCTGCATTTAACCAGCCTTTAACCGTGCTTTCCTTTGTGAATTCCTTATGAAAAACCTGTTCAGGAATATCGATAGAATCTACCTTGACTTTTCCTAAAAAACTTATTTTCCCATCAGAAAAATCCAGGCTTCCTTCAGCGCTTTCACCTACAAATGAAATGTGCCCCTCCGTTTGTTTCAACCTTTGAATTAATGTATCTGAGGAAGGAAGAATATCTTTTCGGTTAAGTATGTCCATCAATACGCCGCTCACTTCAGCTTTTATTTTGAATGGTGAGCAGACAAAAGCCAATTCTTGTTCGGTAAATGCAATTTTAAGTAACTTGTTTTTGGTTGACGTGTAAAAAACCCCATTACTTATTTCCTGGAATTCATCCACATTCAGCTTCTTTTCAAGAAAATTTCTAAAAGCGCTATGGTCAGAAATCTTGAGGTAACCAAAGAAGGTGTTTTCCGCTTGATTGTTTAAGGTATAGAGAACAACGTTAGCAGGAATTTCAACACCTGGCTCGATTGGCTTCTGTTTGTCTTCCTTTTTTTTGCCGGATTTAGAGTAATTCCACGGTTCGCTTATAAAGTCCCAAATCAGGGTTTTATAAATACCGTCGACATTTATTCTAATCCCCTTATCGGCATGTTTGTGGACCGGAATTTGAAACGACTGGTATTCCCTGTAGTACAGCCATCCTGAAAAAATTAAGAATAACAGTCCGATAACAACTGTTATTCTTAAGAAATTTTTCTTCATATTGATCTTACTTCGCTACGCTTTCGATCAAAGAAAACATATATTTTAAAGCGTTTTTATAATCAGGGGAGGTTTCTATGACAAATTCGCCTGAAACATTGTTCCCTTTTATCCCTGAAGATTTCATATACAATCCGCCCATATCCTTCATCTGATACAGAAAAGGAGCCGTACTCAACAAGACATCACGGTCTTTTGCCGGAACAGAATCAAACATTTTTTTAGAATTGAAATAGACCAGAAAGTTATTTTTCCTGATCAGCTTACGGTGGCTTTTGCTGGCATATCCCTTAAATGTACCCATTTGTATTCTATAAAGATCCTCAAAAGAAGTACTGAGAAATACGATGCCGTCCTTTAACAAAAGATAGAAATTAAAGCTTTCTTTTGGATCCTTGAATTTATAAATCCCTTTTTCCTTTGACATCAATTCTTTCGCTATAGCATAGTCGAGCAATTTCACTATCAGACGAGTGTCATCGGATGATGCCATAAATAAAAAATCCGGCACGGATTCCTTTTTGGTTTTCTCTACTTCGGTGGAATTATAATCTTCGTCGTATTCATAATCCTTGTAGGTTACTTCCTTTTCAGATATGCCATTTAACACGATCAATGCATCGCCTTTAATCATTTTACCCACTGCTTTTTCATCCAACAGAAGAGAAAAAAGATCAGCGCCGAGGCTTATAGAACCGTCATCTACGCCCATTCCCAGCATTAGCGGTGAATAAGTATTTTCGATGAGTTTGGGTAGTTCCTCTAAATAGGCTTCCGTATTAATGCCATACCCCAGGTAAGCCAGGGCTTTATTACTGTCAATATACTTCAGGAATTTCCTGTTGATTTTGCGGCTATAAATGTTTTTGAAGGAAGCAGCCATTTCATCTTCTACCTTCATATTTGTTGTCACCCGGAAACGATCATTTTCAAAATAGACATGACCGCTTATGCTGCCAAAGCTATTGAAAAAGCTATTTTTTAAAAACAATGAACTTAGCGCATTGTCCAGCTCATAAACGAAGAATGGATTCGCTACCCAGAAGCTTGCCTCTGCATTTGGATCCAGGCTTTTCAAATAATCCTGGTTGGACAGTATGGAGGTTTTAACCGGAAAAGCAAAACTTGTTTCAGCCTTGGTCCCGGTCCATATTCTGGCAATTGAATCCAGTTTTTGCTTCTTTACGCTTAGTTTATTGAAATAATTGTCGTCAAAAGGCTTATAGCTTTCCTCTGCATAATAGTCTTCGATATAGGAGGTATCCTCGTCATAATATTCCGTATAGGGTTCTTCTGAAACATTCTCTTCCAGCGACTCAGATTCATAATAGGTTGTATCTGCTTCTTCGTAAATTTCCGTTTCTTCATAAATCTCTTCGCTTTCCTCGTAGACATCTTCACTTTCTTCGTAAACCTCAGTACTATCCACAGAAACTTGTGCTTCTTCAATATATTTCGGCGGATAGCCATAGAAATCAATTTCGGCGGTGAGGTTATATCTGGCTGCTATAGAATCATTCTCAAAAAAAATAGACCTGGCCTGCCCTATGGTAACCAATGCTTTTTGGTTGTCCCATAATACGGTCATTATACTGTCCTGAAGGATGTTGTAATGATTCTTTTTTTCAATGGCCTCGGCCTTATTATCAAACAGGAGGGCAAACTTTGAAGCATTTTCCAGGGGAATCAACACAGAATGATACCCAATGCTGTCGTTAAGCTCATAAAAGTAATAAGCGTCTGCTTCCAGTAGGATACCTAAATCCGTGGCGTTTTCGAACGCTTTCCCTGATTTTTCTGAAATTTTCTTCAACAGCGCTTTCCCTGCGAAAGATTGATTAAACTCGCTCGCCGATAGCAGGTCGATGAGGTTTTTTCCTTTTATAGTGGCTACCGCGTAAGCATTTGAAGGAATATATGAGGTTAAATGCTGGGCTTGTGTAGAAATACTTAAAAAAGTAAGTATGGCAAATGTAAAAAGTTTTCTCATTCGTTAATGTGTCTAGTTTTATTATTGTGCTCTTGAAACTGTAAGATTATCATTCGGGCGGTTTTATTTATTTGAGTGTTATTTGATTTGAAATATTGACTTTTCCAGTAATTACATCTTCCACAGAACATCTTAACATGATTGCCTTGTTTGACTTGGATATCTGGGCTTTAGGATTTAAAGTTTTTGCAATGTCTTTGTCAAACCGATAAATACTGGTGTAAGTGGCTTGCCTGAAAACGCTTTTGTCTTCCTCTTTTAATTTTAAATATCTCGCCTTCCCTTGCTCCACAGGTTGATATTTTCTAATAAACAATCCCTGGGAAGCTGCAAATGAGTATGAGGAAGGATTCGAATATTTTACTTTTTGTTTTTGAAGAATCTGACTGGATAAATGATTGATGTTTGAGATATTTTGAAAAGAAAAGCTGATGGTCGCGATGAAGTTATTCATATCCAGCGTTTTTTTTACATTGCTGATCCCCTCTGAGTTTTGCAAATATCCGACAGCTTCATTCAGCACTTTCTGTATGTCATTTTCATCCGGCACTTTGTATCCGTTGATGCTGTCCAGAAGCATTATCGATGCAAGCCGGGTCTTGCTATTGCTCATGTTCAAAGTAATGTTTACCTCTCCCGATCCGTCATTATTCATATTTATTTCTTCAATAATTTGAAAACAAGATGAAAGCAAAAATACCAGGGATATAAAAAGTAGGTTAGTAAGGCATTTAAATTTCATACGTTTGTTTTTTTAGTTGCCATGGAATTCGCGTGATAATCATCCTCGTTCGGTGAGCTTTGCTCATGCTCATTCATTGTAAAACAAGAACTTCTAAAAATGGTACTTTTTGCTTTTAAGCTGCAAGAATAGTTATAATTTTAAAAAATCCTCGACCCAAATTTCTATTTAAACAAAACAGCTTTATATCGATCGGGATCATTAAGCACTTTGGATATACCTTTTGAAACGCTGAAAAATGGTTCCTCATCATGATGTACCTTCAACTTAATCTTTGCTTCCAGCCTTTCTTTTACTCCTCTTAACAATGAACCTCCGCCTGTAAGATAGACACCATTTCCATAAATATCTCCGGCCAACTCGGGAGGACAATTCTCCAAAGCCTGGAGAATGGTAAGCTCTATTTTACTTAAAGGAATATCAAGGATAGCGGCAACTTCAACATGGTCTATAAGCCTCATTACCGGAATACCTGTGATCAGGTCTTTTCCCACTACCTGAAAAGGTTCAGGTTTCTCCTTAATGTTTTCAATGGCCGCGCCTGCCTGAATTTTAATTTGTTCCGCTGTCTTCAACCCTATTGAAAGGTTATATGTCCTTCTGAAATACTCTTGTATCTCTTCATCAAAATCATTCCCAGCTACTCTTAACGATTGAAAGGAGACCACCCCGGATAACGATATCACCACTACTTCCGTAAGACCTCCGCCGATGTCTATTAAAAATTGACCGTCGGGTTGTGTAATGTCGAGGCCTATACCTATTGCCGCGGCTATAGGTTCATAAAGCAGGAAAATATTACTGGAATTGAATTGTTCCAGAGCGTCTCTTAATGCCCTTCTTTCTACTTCCGTGGTATAAAAAGGTACTCCACAAATGATGCTATCGTAACCACTAAAAATACTCTTACCAGGATAAGCCTTTTCCACTAAAGCCTTTACCATCTTATGCGCAGAATCATAATCGGCAATTACCCCACCTTTTAATGGCCTCACGGTTTTTAGATTATGATGGGTTTTTTCAAACATATCATAGGCTTCTTCCCCTACAGCTTTAACCGACTGGTTGTCATTATCTATTACTATATAAGAAGGCTGATCAAGAAGAATATTGTTTTTATCGGTAACCAGGGTATTGTTATTTCCCAAATCTATCGCAAAGCTCTTTCCTGAATATAAGTTTTTAAACATATGGTCTTATTTTGCCATTAATAATCCGACAAAGTAGATAAAAGCAAAAAAACAACAGGTTTAAATTCAGGATTAAAATCACATAAGACAGAAGTAAATCTTAAGAAGATAAAATATTAGCAGGATTTTTTGAGGATTGAATTTTCGATCTAAACAAGGAATTGAAGTAGGTTTTAGCTTGCATTGCTTCATTCTGAATTATTTTTCTTTGCGTTCTTTGCGTAAAGACCTTTGCGTCCTCTGCGTGAAACCTTTTTGTTCAAAAGCACGCAAGTATGAACTTTGGACGTTGAACAAGGAAGTTAGAATGTTGAAGGAAGTTTATAAGGCATTTTCCCTCTTCTGATTCTATTCCTTGTTCATAATCTCATGTTTTAAGCCCCTTTCCTACCCCATTTTATGAGACATGGCGCTTTCCATTTCTTTCATATCTACTCCTAAGCCACCGGCAACAGCCATCCCCAGCTGGATACTTGTCCTGAAAAGGTGACACAACTGACGGTTTATAATCTGCTCCTTTTTAGGACCGGTTATCCCCTTCATAGAACCAACAATGTTGGCGACAGTTTCTGCTCTTTGTTCGGCAGTCATTACTTTGTTAAATAAAATCCCTGGTTGGGTATAATGATCATCTTCTCCCACGCCATTTCTATCAAACCAATCGGCAACATTAGAGTCCAACACCATAGGTGGCTCCTTATAACTTTGATCAATTTCTATATCATCCAAGCTGTTAGGAAAATAATTGGGTGTATCCTCTCCATTTCCATCCACCCTCATCTGGCCATCCCTTTCATAATTGTTTACCATATATGGACATCGGTTTACAGGGATTTGCTCATAATTTACTCCTAATCTATACCTGTGCGCATCAGGATAAGAAAGCAACCGTCCCTGTAACATCTTGTCCGGTGAATAGCCAATTCCATCGATGACATGTGCGGGGGCAAAAGCGCTTTGTTCAACCTCAGCAAAGTAATTACGCGGAATTTGATTTAATTCCAGTACACCCACATCAATCAATGGAAAGTCCTTGTGAGGCCACACTTTCGTCAAGTCGAAAGGATTCCATGGAAATTGTTCCGCTTCCCTATCCGTCATCACCTGGATTTTCATATCCCACCTTGGAAATTCACCTCTATCAATAGACTCTACCAGATCACGTTGAGCCCAGTCCAGGTCTTTGGATTTAAATTCATTTGCTTCTTTACCTGAAAAGCTCTTAATCCCTTGCTGTGTTTTAAAATGAAACTTCACCCAGACTCGCTCATTTTTGTCATTTATAAGTGAAAAAGTATGACTTCCAAAACCGTCCATATGCCGATAAGTATAAGGTGTCCCTCTTTCACTCATAAGTATCATCACTTGGTGCATGCTTTCCGGATTAAGGCTCCAGAAATCCCATAACATCGTTGCGCTTTTCAGATTAGTTCTCGGATCCCTTTTTTGAGTGTGGATGAAATCGCTAAACTTCTTAGGATCTTTTACAAAGAAAACCGGTGTGTTATTTCCCACCAGATCCCAATTGCCATCTTCGGTATAAAATTTAAGGGCAAATCCTCTGGGGTCACGCTCTGTATCCGCACTTCCCTTTTCCCCTCCTACCGTACTAAACCGCAGAAAAACTTTAGTTTGTTTACCTATTTTATTGAAAATCTTGGCCTTGGTATACTTTGAAATATCATGAGTAACAGTGAAAGTCCCATATGCTCCGCTTCCTTTTGCGTGAACGACTCTTTCCGGAATTCTTTCGCGGTTAAAGTGGGCCATTTTTTCATGCAAAATAAAATCCTGAAGTAGCAATGGGCCTCTATTTCCTACAGACATGCTGTTTTCATTTTCTACATAAGGCTTGCCTGAAGCTGTAGTCAATTTCTTTTTGGGGGAATGATCATTATTCATAATAACAGTATTTAGAAGTTCTGAAAAGTGTGATTCAAAAATCTGCTTTACTGAAGTATAAATCAAACTGATATTTTTTATATTTACATAAATTAAATCTATATGAATATTCAACAATTGGAATATGTAGTAGCTGTGGATGAATTAAGGCATTTTGTGAAAGCGGCAGATAAATGTTGCGTAACTCAACCCACTCTGAGTATGATGCTTCAGAAGTTGGAGGAAGAATTGAACCTTAAAATTTTTGACAGGACAAAACACCCAATTGAGCCAACAGCAGCGGGAATTGAAGTTATTTCAAGGGCCAGGAAGATTTTAGGGGAGGTGGCTCAACTTAAGGAATTTTCCAGGGACCTTTACGAGGAAGTATCCGGAACAATTAAAATAGGCGTAATTCCCACACTGGCTCCTTATCTGCTTCCTTTGTTTATTGAAGAACTTATTAGCGAATACCCCGGACTAAAGGTCATAATTAAGGAAATGCCTACCCAAGCCTTGATTGAATCGCTTAAAAACAATCAATGTGATTTAGGAATTCTTGCTACACCTTTGAACGAAAGCGGCCTTAAGGAATATCCGCTTTTTTATGAGGATTTTTTAGCTTACTCTTCCTCAATTAAAAATTTCACCTCCAAAAACTTTGTTATTCCTTCTCAAATCGACATTAGCCAGCTTTGGTTACTGGAAGAAGGACATTGCTTTCGCAATCAAGTCCTGAACTTCTGTGAGCTAAAACATAAAGATCTTTATAAAAACCGTTTGGAATATGAAGCGGGAAGTATTGAAACGCTGATAAATCTGGTGGACAAAAACAAAGGAATCACTATAGTACCTTATCTTGCGACCCTTAATTTTAGCGCTGAGCAAAAGAAAAAACTTCGCCGATTTTCCAATCCTCAACCCGTAAGAGAGGTTAGCCTGGTCGTAAACAATAACTTTGCAAGATTTAAAATCCTGGAAGCGATAAAAACGGAAATATTAGCACATACGCCAACTACGCCTTATGAGAAAGGGAAGACTGTGGTGCAGTTATAGACAAAAAAGGAGTTCATGTGAACTCCTCTTTTGATCAAACTTCTAACCATATTTAATTAATTATCTTCTTGGCCCAGGTTTTCCTGCCGGCTTTTACTTTTAGAATTTTTAATCCTTTTGAAAGCTCCGGAAGAACTATTTCAATGCTTCTGGTATTTTTAAACCTGTAAGTATAAGTCTTTCCTCCATCTACACTTTGGATGGATATTTTTACATCTTCGTATAAATCGTCTAAATCTATATTTAGAACATTACCCCCAAAATTTGGATTTGGATAAACTGATAGTTCCGTTGATGATACTTCCGGTGCAGCCAATCTCGCCCCTGAACATGATCCCAACAAAGTCCAGGCATCTGACCAGTAAGATCCTGTTCCGGGTCCATATGCCCATGATGCCCCATTGCACCATCCTGAATATGGATAGGGTTTACATTCGTACAAGCTTCCATTGTTCTGTACCTGGCTGCCGGCTACATATCCTCCGTTTTCTACATAATTTGGTTTGCCTGAACAAGTGCCGGTATTGCCATTTACCGTTACACTTCTTGATGCGGAGATAGTTGTCGCTCCGTCATCATCGGTTGCTCTTGCCGTAATGGTGTATGTTCCGGCTGCTACATTGGTCCAGCTATAGCTGTAGGGACTGGAGTTGTCTGTTCCAAGTAAAGTACTTCCATTATAAAAAGCTACTTGGGTTACACTTCCGTCTGAATCTGATGCACTTGCACTTATTGCAATACTGGCAGGGGCTGTATAAGTAGCGCCATTTGAAGGAGCGCTTAAACTTACTGTCGGTGGTGTATTTGAAGTATTTCCGTTTACCGTTACTGTTCTGGCTGATGAAGTGCCTGTTCCTCCTGCATTGTCAGTAGCTTTTGCTGTAATGGAATAACTGCCTGCTGCTACATTGTTCCACGTATAAGAATAAGGCGAATTTGTATCTTCACCTAGTTTGGTTGATCCGTTAAAGAATTCTACTTTGGAAATTGTTCCATCCGTATCGGAAGCTGAAGCGCTGATGGTGATCGAAGCAGGTGTTGTATAGGTTGAATTGTTTGCAGGAGCAGTTAAACTGACTGATGGACTGGCATTGGTTGTGCCTCCGCATGGACCTATAAGTTTCCATACACAATCAGCACAACTGTTGGTTACAGGGTCATTATTTTGTGTCCACCATTTTGCCTGATATTTATTGCCGTCTTTGGATACTTCCATGTCTTTGGTATATACAGAAGTGGAATTCCAGGCTGGTGTGGTACAAGTTGATCCACCGGTTACTGTTATACTTACAGCAGCAGAAGTACCTGTCGCTCCGGCATTGTCTGTGGCTTTCGCAGTTATAGAATAAGAACCCTGTGCTACATTGTTCCAGGTATAAGAATAAGGAGAACTGATATCTTCACCCAGTTTGGTAGTACCATTATAAAATTCAACCTTAGTAATTGTGCCATCTGAATCATTTGCTGTGGCGTTGATGGTGATGTTTACGGGTGAAACAAAACTGGCTCCGTTGGACGGGGAAGAAATGCTTACCGTTGGGGCAGGGTTATTAACCGAGTTTAAATAAGGCCTGCCGTTATCAAATTCCTTTAATCGTTCAAAGAACCATCCATCGTCTCCGGCACTTCCATCTGCCTCCAGTTCATTTCCATTTGCATTGGTAAAATCCGTGCAATCTGCCAAACCCTTGCCTGCTAAAAACCCGATAAAACCTGCATTCATAAAATCCTGGACATGAGTAAAGAAATAAGGCATAAAGGTATCTTCATAACGGTTCACAGTATTTGGCAAACCGATATGACCGATAGAGATCTGCCAACCAAGAAGAGGCAGATTCACCTTTTGAGCCATTGTTTTGGACCAGCTTAGCCATTTTGCATTTTGTGTGTCGTTCCAGTAGTAATCATTTCTATTTTGCTTGACCAACCAATTTCCCGCACTCCATCCATTTTTTTCTACTCCTATAAAATCTCCTCTGTCTCCTGAACTTCCAAGCAACTGAAGTCCAAAATCTGCTGCTCTGTTGGCTGCATAATCCACATCACTTTGGTTCCAATAAACCATTCCTTTTGCTCCGTCCGGAACTGGTGGACCGGTTACGCCATTGGCAGCTACCGCCCAAAAATTCATTAAATGTCCGCAATAAGCATCAGGAGCATACCTTCGGATTGTCCGGATAATTGCTTTTGCAACCCCTGACATGGTATTTGGCAAATCGCTTAAATACTCATATCCCGCGCCCAGGTTATTGACAGTAGCTGGAATATTATTCGGATTGGATTCCGTCCCTTGCTCCAAGGCGTTTTGCAAAAAATACCCCCAGGTATCTGGCTCAATTACAAAAATTGCCTTATATCCGTTGCTCTTTTCGGAAACGATACGAATGGATGTAAAATATTTCCTCATAAAGTCCTGATTCTGGATGTTGGCTTTTAAAGCAGCAACCCCTCCCTCCTCTTGTAACATATAAATAACATAAGAGGGACGAAGGCCCATATCCGATGAGTTTTGAGAATAATCCGTACCCCATTGGTTGAACAGCCAGCTTAATGCATTGGAATTTGGATCTACTCCATTGTTTACATAAGCATAACGATAATGAAGATTAACACCTTCACTCAACGCTTTTTTCATTCTCACATTAATGATATTTGAATTGTCATTTACCAATCCAACTTTGAAGTCGTCCCAGCCTGAGGGAATGCTTCCCCAAGGGACGCTTGTTTGAGCCACTGAAAGTACCGGGATCAAGGCTACTAAAATTGCAAATAAGGTTTTCATTGTATTTAAGGGTTAATAAGGAAATGTTGAATGTTGAATTAATGTCTAATAAAGGGTAAAACTCCAAATCTTTTAAGGGTTAAAGCCCTGATCCTTATCAGGTTTTTATTTTGCCCCGACCTGAAGGACGGGGCTATTTAATTTTTTAACTGAGAATTTATGTTACTATCATTAAAACCACCCTGTCGTACCGACATCCCTCCTTGAAAAGGACGGAAGGGACAGTTGGTTAGGAAAAATCAACAATTACTAATCTTTCCAAGTGTCCTTCCCCTCTAAGCCTTAGCCAAGTACCTTCATTTATATTTTAAAATTTAACATTCAACATTTTTAACTACCCTTCCTAACAACACTAAAAGGAAAGAAAAAGGAATTCCTTTGAGAATTCCCCTTTACTAGTTGCTAGGAGTGTAATAATTGTCTTCAATATTTATTAGCCTGTGCACCCCTTATTCCAGATTAAAAACCTCTTTAAAATCTAAACTTTGGAACAGGGGTACCAGGCAATGCTGTCATATCAATTGTATTTATCTTGAAATAAACTTCTTCACCCAGATCCTTTTATCCCCGCTGGCTTTAAAGAAATAAAGCCCTGGACCGATCGAAGGAAGTTCTAATTCAAGCGTTTTTTCAACATTTTTAAAATATAATGTCTGTGTTTTTAATCCATTATCATCCATAATGTCCAGGCTGAGATTTCCTGGGGCAGAATCAAAGGACAGATTTACTTTTGTTCCGCCACTTGCGGGATTAGGATATACCGTCATTCCTATGGATTCCTTTAAAGAAAGTCCTGGTTTGCCGGCATCAACAATTCTGGATGCAGAATAGGTAGGCAAGCTTCTTAAATAAGAACTGTTGCTGTTAATAAAAGAATTATTGTTTTGATAAACGTCCCAATTAATTGACCAGGACATAATACCTCTTAAACCCGGATGTTCATTGTTTACTATACTAAAAGCTTGTTGCAAACCTGCATTGGAGATTTGTCCGCTTCCGGCAGCACCCTGAGAAGCCGGCACTGCAATCACTACCTGGTCAGGTCTTAAACCAGGGAAAAAGGAATTGGCATTTCCTCCAACGGTGAATCCCTCAATGATCATTTCCGTCATGGCTACAATTCCTTCTACAGTTCCCATACTGTACATTACGCCATCATTTCCCTGCATTTGCATAGAATTGTATAATTGGGTTTGTACATAGGTTGTCCTATCCCTTAAAGCATGGATCATAGGAATATAGACACCACTTCTAGAGTCTACATTTCCATTGCTTCCGCCGTACCATTGGTGTCCCATTGGGAAATAGAAAGTTTCCGGTGCCCATGACAATATAAAGGTTTCAGGATAAGAATCGACAATTTGTCTGATGGCAGAAATCATATTTACAACTTTAGGCGAAGTAGGATTTTTGAAGTCAGGATCCTGACCTCCATTAAATTGTACAGAAGATTGCTCCGTATCGATGTCTATTCCATCAAAACCATATTCATTTACAAAACCTTTGATGTCATTTACAAATTGAGTTACCGCGGCTGACGACCCTAAAGAAAAATAGCCTTCATAACCACCAATAGACAACACCACTTTTTTCCCTCTGCTTTGAAGGGTTTGGATATCCGCTTTAAAGTCATTGATAGTATAATCGGAGGTCAGGCCGGAAACGACAAATTTCATCCTTCCATCCGTACTTCCGGGAGAAATCGGTTCCGCAAAAGAAATATTAATGACATCCCATCCCGGATTCACGTCTCTCAACTTAACAAAAGGAACTCCTCCACCCCATGAATGCCAATAGCCCGACATTATGTGTTTAGGCAATCCTGAATTAGTAACCATTCCCACGGTAATGGAAATCAATGATGATTCTTTGGTATTTCCACTGTTATCTGTGGCTTTTGCCATCAAAGTATGCGTACCCTGTGTGCTTGTCCAGGAAATGCCGTAAGGACTTGTGGCATCCTCGCCTATTTTAAAACCATCCACAAAAAATTCCACTTTAATAACGTTGCCGTCTCCGTCAGAGGCCGAAGCTGAGATTGCTACAGCTGTCCCCACAGGGAATTGGGTACCATTTGCGGGAGAACTGATATTTACAGAAGGTGCATTGTTATTATTTCCCGAACATGGCCCCACTAAAGTCCAGGCATCTTGCCAATAACTTCCTGTTCCAGGAGCATAAGCCCATGCGGCGCCATTACACCAACCGGAATAAGGAGCAGGTTTACATTGATAGGAATTACCTGCATTTTTAACTTTACTTCCAGCCGAATATCCTCCATTTTCTACATATTGAGGATCAGAGCAGCCTCCTGTTGCCGGATTAACGGTTATGGAAATTGAGATTGAAGTGCCGGTTGCGCCGGCATTATCCGTAGCTTTTGCAGTTAAGGAATAAGTTCCAGCCGACACATTTGTCCAGTTAAAAGAATAAGGAGAACTCAAATCTTCACTCAGCTTAGTTGATCCATTATAAAATTCAACTTTACTTACTGTTCCATTCTGATCTGCTGCATTGGCAGTGATAGTTATAGAAGCAGGAGCGGTAAATGAAGCCCCATTTGAAGGAGAGGAAATGCTTGCTGTAGGAGAAGGATTGTTTGAACTTGATACAGTAATATTTATTGCGGACGAAGTTGTCGTACC
>DASPJL010000178.1:0-2076 GCA_035628645.1 Cytophagales bacterium
ATTAAAAATAAGTTAAATTGTCATACTAAAGCTGAATTAATAGAAAAAGCACGGTTTTTAGCGTCAACTCATCCTTTTAACTGATTTTTTAAATTAATTCAGTGAGTTCTATTCAAACTTTTCATTATATAATTTAGAAACAATTTCAAAACAACCAAGGTATTAATAAACATGATGCCATGCAAAAAAAAGTAGCAATTGTACTTTCAATCAGTGCTATAGTTGCTATTAAGGCATAGCCCTGATCCTTACACACAAGTCATAATAGATTTGCTCCAAGTAACATGTCTTGTAATCTTTTATAACCTTTCCAAATTGTTTGCCATCCAGGTTCCCCATCTGACTTACGACCTATAAACCCTCCCATACGCGCCAGAGCGTGCCAATAATCTTTCACTGTCTTTATTTTCACTTGTAGGTACCTTTCCACGAGAGTAATCCAGCTCTTAGGTATTTTTTCTTCAACTGGAGTTTTTGGAAATAATCGACAATCTTCTCTTATTGCTAAAAGTTGGGTTGCTATCACTGCAATCATTCCAAATAGTGCAAGAATACGGCTTGCCTGTTTAAGCTGATTGTCCTCGATTCGAAAGCCGGTTTTTACTGCTTTGTGATAATCTTCAATTAACCAGCGTTGTTGATAAATATTAACTATTCTTATAGCATCTGCTTCATTTTCGACTGGGAGATTTGTAATCAATAGCCATTCTAGTTCGGGATTCTCCAAGCACCACGTTCGGATGTATGTCACATCTCCCACCACTTCACTATCTTTTCCCGGGGAAAACAACCTTACTTTGGCCCAGGTGACCTCTATCGTATACTCCCCAGAAAACCTTGCTCCTTTTGCTCTTAGATTTAATTTGAATTTACATTTGGCTGGCTGCTTACGGATCCAGGGGAAAATACGTTTCATGGTTTCATTAATTTGTACCTGTCGATCGTGGCGTGCTCTCACTACAAAATTCCACCCACTATCTATTGCCCCTTTAAAAAAATCGTGAATATCATTGGCGCGATCACCCACATGCACCCAATTTTTTTGAGGACGTCCTGCTTTAATTAATGTCTTGAGCCATATCTCAGATTCCTTTGAATCATCATCTACTGATTTTTTATCAGGCCGGATCCACGTCTCCTGATAGCTAAGGCCCAAAACTTTAGTTTCTCCAGGCTCATGGTATTCAGCAACCAAACATGAATGAAACATGAGTCCATTTCCAGAGCTGTCGGCTGTCGCTCCAAGTCCATGTGTCCATGGATGGGAATTGAACAAAAGCTCTGAGCCATCTTGAATAAATAGGACGAGTTTTTCCGAAAAGCGCGCCTTTTCCAACACTTGATCGTAATGGGGTTTTTGAAGCGCCTGATGTGTAATTTTGGGATTACTAAAAAAGCGATAAGCTCCCTGCAGATCTGCCCATTCATCAAAGCGTCCTGCTAATGACTCTTCAGGACGTTTTGCGCAACCTATAGCAACGTCAACAGCTCTCTTCTGCAGGCGAGCATCGCCTACATCGATCGTGCAAAATTGTTCATAAATCCATTCTTCCTTCATGATACTGCTCCTTTTTAAAAAGAGCATATTAAATCTTAGATTTAAATTTTAGACTTGTGTGTAAGGATCAGCTTCTAGTGAGAGCTTCATTAACTTTTATCTTATCAACATGCATTTTTTTATACCTTTTAATTAAATTATTATGTAAATATTAAAAAAACACAAAAATTTCTTTTAATTCTTAGTTATTCCAAATATATTCTACTCAGTATAAATTTGAGTTTCCGTTATTTCGGGAAAAGAAGCGAGGTAGTTAAGGCCGTTTTGAGATTCGCCGACTAAAATTTTTGTATTTTCTATTTCAATTAAATAAACAATGGATTTAGGAGAAAGGGGGCGGGTTTCTAGTAATTTGATAAGGCTAGTTTGATTAATTTGGGTCACACGCGCTTTCATCATGCGTTTAAGGGCCCAAGAGGCTAGGATCATAAAGCCTATAAGCAGGCCTAAGATGAATAGCATGTTAAGAAATTTGGCTTGAAAATTATCGCTTTCTTTTGGGGGTTGAGGGGACCAAG
>DASPJL010000179.1:0-31054 GCA_035628645.1 Cytophagales bacterium
TTTCTATTCTATAAATTGAATTTCTTTAAAATCAAAAGAACGTACTTCACTGCCAATTAAGATTTTTAATTTTCCGAAAGCATCAATTCCAATTATTTCCCCTATGAATAAATTATCTGACTTAAATGTACGGACTTCATCTTTCCAATATAAATTGTCCAGATACTCATTATATAATTCTGTAAAGCCACCCTGTTTTAATTTGAGATAATAAAATTCAAAAGACGAAAGGATTTCGGCTAATATTAACTCAAGCTCAACCTCTTTGCCCAATATGTTTCTTAATGAGGTTGCATTGAGGCCGTGAAAATCAGCCTGATTGATATTCAATCCGATTCCCACCACGCAAGTCTCAATTCTATTGATTTTCAGTTTATTTTCAATTAAAATGCCCCCAATTTTCTGATTATTCCAATAAATATCATTAGGCCATTTAACTTTAAAAAATGGAGAAAGTGTCGAAAATACTTTAAGAACAGAAAGCGAAGTGATAATGTGCAAATAAAACTGCTGACTTATAGAAATAAAAAAAGGTTTAATGATTATTGAAAAAGTAAGGTTTTTTCCAGGCTCGCTTTGCCACGTGTTTCCTCTCTGACCTTTACCTTTTGTTTGGTTGAAGGTCACTATTGTAGTTCCTTCAAAGAAATTATTAGCATTAATTAAACTTTCTGCGTATTCATTAGTTGAATGACACATTGACATAAATAATAGGTTCTTTCCTATAAATAATGATTTTATTGAAATATTATGCAATTATTTTTTGGTAGTTTTGGTTTAGCAATATAAATATGTAAAATGATAACAAACAAAGATCGTAATAGTGAGGAAGAATTATGTGAATGGATCGTGAAGGGGATGCAAGAGAAGAAAGCTTCTGATATAGTGATAATTAATTTAAAAAATATAAAAAATTCCATTGCAGATTATTTTATAATTTGTTCCGGTAATTCGGATAATCAGGTCGATGCTATAACCGATTCTGTTGAAGAAGTCGTATACAAAGGTATAAATCAGGATCCTTGGCACAAAGAGGGCAAGGAAAATAAGGAATGGATTTTGTTAGACTATGTAAATGTTGTAGCACACATTTTTAAAAAGGAAAGGCGCGAGTTTTATTCTCTTGAAGATTTATGGGGAGATGCTGCTATTGTCCATGTCGAAGATTCAAAAGTAGAACAATCCACCTTTTAGTTTTTTTTAATTTATTTATACAGTTGTACAATGAGTGAGAAACAAAATAAAAAGAAGAAGATATTGCCTAAAACTCCCCCGAAAGGGAATTTTCAAATTTGGCTCATCATTTCGTTGTTGTTATTGGTAATAGTAATTACTTATTTCAATAAAAATGCATACATAAGAACTATTTCCCTAACCAAATTTGAAGAAATGGTCTTAAGCCATGATGTCGAAAAGGTTGTTCTTGTTAAAAATCAAAATTTAGTAGAGGTTACGCTAAAGCCTGACGCACTAAAAAATGATAAATACAAAAAAGACTTTGAAGATAAGACCTTTACGTTTTCGGAAGGACCTCATTATAAATTTCCAATTGCGAGCATAGAAATCTTTGATAACCGATTTCAAGAACTAAAGAAGAAGCTCCCTGCTCAGGAAAGATTTGATTATGGAATTACTGAAAAATCAAACATCTCAGATATCATCTTTCAATATGGTTTTTTTATTATTTTAGTTTTTGGTTTCTGGTTCTTAATCAGAAGAATGGGCACCGGTGGTCCTGGAGGACAAATCTTTAATATTGGAAAATCTAAAGCGGCGCTATTTGACGCAGAAAATAAAGTAAAGATAACTTTCGCAGATGTTGCCGGCCTCGATGAGGCTAAAGAAGAAGTAAAAGAAATAGTTGACTTTCTGAAGGTCCCTGGAAAATTTACAAATCTTGGAGGAAAGATTCCAAAAGGCGCTCTGCTGGTTGGCCCTCCCGGAACAGGAAAAACTTTGTTAGCCAAAGCAGTTGCTGGTGAAGCGGCTGTTCCTTTCTTCACGCTTTCAGGATCTGATTTTGTGGAGATGTTTGTTGGAGTAGGTGCAGCCCGTGTGCGAGACCTTTTTAAGCAAGCAAAAGAAAAAGCCCCTTGTATTGTATTTATAGATGAGATTGATGCCATTGGAAGGTCCAGAGGAAGAGGTTCTATGCCTGGAGCTAATGACGAAAGAGAAAATACATTGAACTCTTTGCTCGTGGAAATGGATGGATTTGCAACAGATTCGGGAGTTATTATCCTGGCTGCAACCAACAGACCTGACGTGCTAGACTCTGCATTATTAAGGCCGGGTAGATTTGACAGGCAAATAAGTATTGACAAACCAGACATTGTAGGTAGAGAGGCAATATTCAGGGTACACTTAAAACCATTGAAACTTGCTGCTGATGTGGATCCAAGAAAATTATCCGCTCAAACCCCGGGTTTCGCAGGAGCAGAAATTGCAAACGTATGTAACGAAGCTGCTTTGATTGCAGCAAGAAAAGATAAGAAGTCTGTGGAAATGAAAGATTTCCATGATGCCATTGACAGGGTAATAGGAGGTCTGGAAAAGAAAAATAAAATCATTTCTCCTGAAGAAAAAAGAATTGTGGCTTACCATGAAGCCGGACATGCTGTGGCAGGATGGTTTTTAGAGCACGCCAACCCGTTAGTAAAAGTAAGTATAGTACCAAGAGGGGTTGCGGCTTTAGGTTATGCTCAATATTTACCAAAAGAGCAATTCTTCTACACATATGAACAGCTAATGGATGAGATGTGTATGACCTTGGGAGGAAGAGCAGCGGAGCAAATTGTCTTTGGAAGAATCTCAACCGGAGCATTAAGTGATTTGGAGAGAATTACGAAAATGGCTTATTCTATCGTTACCGTTTATGGAATGAATGATAAAATTGGAAATGTTTCGTTTTATGATTCCAAAGAGTCGGAATATAAGTTTAATAAACCTTATTCTGAAGCCACTTCCACGACTATTGATAATGAAGTAAGAGATATCATAACAAGAGCATACGAAAGAACAATTCAGTTATTGACTGAAAAAAGCAAGGAGCTGGAAATAGTTGCTCAGGAATTATTGAAACATGAGATCATTTTCCAGACAGACCTGGAAAATTTAATCGGAAAAAGACCTTTTGATTTTCAAACTACTTATGAGTCCTATACGACAGGCAATGGAAATGCTGGAACTAAGGATGATTTAGGTTCAGAGACTGCGCCTCCAAAATTGCCTGAGAACCCATTGGAAACACCTGCAGAAGATAATGTTAAGGAAAATGTTTAATTTTCCTTAACATTATTTATCTTTCTAAATAACAGTTCTATTTTTAATCGCCTTTTATTGGCTTACTTTGCATTATGGGAATAGTAAGTTCTAAAGATGTTATTTTAGGCAAGATAAGAACCGCCTTATCCAAAAAGTTCCAAAAACCTATTATACGTCCGGACTTTAACCAGTCGCTTTACCAAACTCAGGAAGAAGACCTTGCTGTTCTTTTTGCAGAAAACCTGGTGTCCGCCAAAGCTGAATTTGTTTATTGTGAAAGGGTGGAGGATTTTCAAACGGAATTTTTTCAGCTTGTAAAAGAAAGAGGCTATAAAAATATAGCTGCCTTTGAAAAAGAAATCACTACTATTCTGCCCCAAATTCATTCTGAATATATTACAAATATAAAAGGCCTTAAAAAAGCTGATGTTGGTGTTACCCATTGCGAAAGTTTCATAGCCCGTTTAGGAAGTATTTTATTTTCTTCAAAACAAGCGGCAGGCAGAGGACTAAGTATTTATCCTCCCATCAATGTAGTGGTAGGATATACTTCTCAACTGGTTTTTGACATAAAGGATGGTCTTAAAAAAGTGCAGGAAAAATACCCGAATGGATTTCCTTCAATGGTATCCTTGACTACAGGTCCAAGCAGAACTGCTGACATAGAAAAAACCCTGGTAATGGGGGCGCATGGCCCTAAAGAGTTAATTGTTTTTTTAATAGATGATTCCGCCATTGGTCTTTAATTTACCTGTCGGGAAAAAAGTGTATTTTGCCTCAGATTTTCATTTGGGCGTACCAAATAAACAAGCCAGTTTATTAAGAGAGAAAAAAATCATTGAATGGCTGGAGAGCATCGAAAAAGACGCGGAACTTATAATTCTTGCAGGTGATATTTTTGATTTCTGGTTTGAATACAAGTACACAGTTCCTAAAGGGTTCACGAGGATTTTGGGGAAACTGGCCAATCTCACCGACCGAGGCCTTAAAATAATAGCCTTCACCGGAAATCATGATATGTGGATGTTTGATTATCTGGAAGAAGAATTAAACATTCCCGTTTATCGGACGCCGCAGATTTTTATCATTAACAATAAACGATTTCTTGTAGGACATGGAGATGGGTTAGGGCCGGGCGATAAATTCTATAAAGTATTAAAAAAAATATTCAGGAATCGGCTTTGTATTAAATTATTTGGCTTTATTCATCCCGACTTTGGAATGTATATTGCTAATTCATGGTCAAGAAAAAGTAGAATAAGTCAGTTAAACAAAGAAGTTTATCACGGAGAGCAAGAATGGCTTCTCCAATATTGTAAGCAAGTTGAACAGACCGAACATTTCGATTATTATATATTTGGTCACAGACACCTGCCATTAGATATTAAAGTTTCTGATAAAAGCAGGTATATTAATTTAGGCGAATGGATAAACTTTTATACTTACGCTGTTTTTGACGGCAGTGAGGTAAATCTCCTAACTTATGACCAATGCAAAATAGAGAAAAATACTATTTGACACTTTGCCTATTTCTTACCATCCATATCGCTTGCGGCCAAAAACTGTCTTTGATAAAATCTTTTGATTTCCCCAGTATCCATATAGTATCTATTGACGTTAACAGTTCATTTTATGTAGCTGATCAGCAGGGAAATATTTTTAAATTTGACTCCACAGGAAGGGAATTAAATGTCTACTCCCCGCAACGGCCTTCCGAAATAACATTGCTGGATGCCTCTAAAACCATGAATATTTTTGTCTTTTCACGTGACTTACAGCAATTCAGAATACTTAACAGATTTCTTTCTTCCCCTTCCTATACGGAGATAGACAGAGATTATATAGGATATGCTTATATGGCAGGTCCTTCGCTTGATAACAATTTATGGATCTTTGATAATTCTGCCTTTAGCCTAAAAAAATATGATATTACACTTCAGAATGTGACTATTGAAGCCCCTCTGGATTTGATACTAGATACTGAAGCCTACAACATAACACAAATCACTGAATACCAGAATAAAGTCTATCTGAACAATGTACAAAGCGGAATTCTTGTTTTTGATAACCTAGGCAATCATGGAGCTGCCCTTCCATTTAAAACTAACTATTTCAATTTTTTAAATGATGAGATCTATTTTATCGAGGAGGGCGAACTAATTTTTTATAATTTGTATTCCAGAGAAACGAGAAAAATTTCTTCCGGAGAAATAGAAAAGGCAAAATATGCGCTGGCTTTTAATAGAAAGGTCTTATTATTTACCGAAGAACGTATTTCCATCTTCCAACTTCATTAACCTTCTGTAAGACTATTTTCACTTTTAAAGTAAAAGGAAAAGAGTTTGAACGATATGCCATGCAAACCCTCTTACTTCTCACTTTTAAATATTCTTAAAAGAATTCTTTAACCTTTTCAAAAAAACCTTTCTCGTCTTTACCAGGATTAGGAGTGAAATTGGTAGAGTTTCTTAGTTTTTCTAAGATCTCCTTTTCTTCTTTTGACAATGTCTTAGGCGTCCAGATGTTGATATAAATTAACTGATCGCCCTTGCCATATCCATTGATGTCCTTTATACCTTTTCCTCTAAGCCTAAGTATTTTGCCACTTTGAGTGCCTGCATCAATTTTAATTTTTACTTTGCCGTCTATTGAAGGCACTTCAACAGCAGTACCTAGCGCAGCGTCAACGAAATTCAAGTAAAGGTCATAAATAATATTTTGGCCATCTCTTTTCAATAGCTGGTCTTCCTCTTCTTCGATTACAATCAGAAGATCGCCGGGAATACCGCCTCTGGGGGGAACATTACCTTTTCCGCTCATAGAAAGTTGCATGCCTTCACTTACTCCGGCAGGCACCTTTATATTAATTACTTCCTCTTGCAATACTCTACCCTCACCTTCACAAGTCGTACATTTGTCCGTTACAATCTTTCCTTCTCCCTGACAGACCGGGCACGTATTGGATGATACCATTTGCCCAAGCATGGTATTTACTACCTTTCTTATTTGTCCTGTACCGTTACAATGTTTGCAACTTTGAAGAGAGGATGCATTTTTGGCGCCATTACCACCGCAGGTATTGCAAGTAACATGACGCTTTACTTTTATTTTCTTCTCAACCCCATTGGCTACTTCATCCAATGTAAGTTTAAGTTTGATTCGAAGGTTTGAGCCTTTTCTTGTTCCTCTACCTGATCTACCCGAACTAAAGAAACTTTCAAATGGACTGCCTCCTCCACCAAAGATATCTCCGAAGTGTGAGAATATGTCTTCCATATTCATTCCTCCGCCACCGCCAAATCCGCCGTTTACTCCTTGATGACCAAATTGATCGTATCTTGCCTTTTTGTCGGCATTACTTAGTACTTCATATGCTTCAGCAGCTTCCTTAAATTTGTCTTCTGCCGTTGGGTCATCAGGATTTTTGTCAGGATGGAATTTGATGGCTACTTTCCTGTAAGCCTTTTTAATTTCTTCAGGAGAAGCTGCTTTGCTCACACCTAAAATATCATAATAATCTCTCTTAGCCATGGTATTAAGAACCGATTACAACTTTTGCGAATCGAATTACCTTATCGTTTAAATAATATCCTTTTTCTATTTCCTCTACAACTTTTCCCTTTAGAGAATCTTCCGGTGCAGGAATCTGCGTAATGGCTTCATGCTCTTCCACGCTAAATTCTTTTCCTTTAGCCTCAATAGGCCTCAAGCCTTTCTGTTCCAAGGTTTTATAGAACTTGTTGTATATGAGTTTAACGCCTTCTCCTAAAGCCGAAGAAGTAGCTTCGTTAGCCTTTTCGTGAGCAATTAACGCCCTGTCAAAATCATCTAGTACCGGAAGCAGGGAAAAGATTAAATCTTCATTAGCTGATTTCAAAAAATCAATTTTTTCTTTTGCAGACCTTCTTCTAAAATTTTCAAAATCAGAATATAATCTTATGTATTTATCTTTTTGTTCAGCTAATTCATCCTGTAATTTAATTAATGGAGATTCTTCGCTTTTGCTCTCTGCTGATTTTTTTTCTCCTTCCATTGTATCAGAAGTGACATCGTTTTCCTCTTTATTAGACAATTTTTCCTCTGCTATTTTGTCGTTTTGCATGATCAATTATAATTTAATTACTTGAAGCTAAGGGGGCAATTACTTTGCCATTACTAATGTTCTGACATCTTGTCGGGGAAAGAATGACAATAGGAAATGTAAGATTATCGCTTATTTAAAGTTTCCCAGATCTTATCCTTTAATTGATTTACCCCGGTACCCACTACAGAAGATATAAAAATTACCGGAAAATCAAAAGACATATTTTTCTGAATTTCCAATAACCTTTCCTCATCGACTAGATCTATTTTAGAAATGGCAAGCAATCTTTCTTTATCTAATAACTCAGAATTATACTTTTTTAATTCGTTGATTAAGATATCATATTCTTTAATAACATCATCTGTTGTAGCAGGGATTAAAAATAAAAGAATAGAGTTACGCTCTATGTGTCTTAAAAACCTGGTACCAAGTCCCTTTCCTTCTGCTGCGCCTTCAATAATTCCCGGAATATCCGCCATCACAAAGCTTTTGTAGTCACGGTATTGTACTACTCCCAAGTTAGGCACAAGGGTAGTGAAAGGATAATCGGCAATTTCTGGCTTTGCAGCGGAAACTACTGACAAAAGTGTAGACTTACCGGCATTGGGAAATCCAACCAACCCTACGTCTGCTAAAATTTTAAGTTCAAAGACCACCCACTCTTCTATTCCGGGTTCACCTGGCTGAGCGTATCGGGGTGTTTGATTTGTCGGTGTCTTAAAATTGTCATTCCCCAGACCTCCTCTTCCTCCGGGAGTAAGAATCTCTTCTTGTCCATCGTGTGTTATTTCAAAACGCACTTTGCCTGTTTCTGCATCTTTAACCACGGTACCTAACGGAACTTCCAAAATGACGTCTTGTCCCTGCGCCCCGGTACGTTTTGCTGCCTCACCCCTCACTCCATCGCCTGCTATTACATGCTTGCGGTATTTTAAATGAAGTAGGGTCCAGAGCTGAGTATTTCCTTTCAGAATAATATGCCCACCTCTGCCACCATTTCCTCCGTCGGGTCCTCCTTTGGGAACATGCTTTTCGCGTCGGAAATGTGCAGATCCCGCTCCTCCTGCGCCAGATCGGGAGCAAATTTTTACATAATCAATAAAATTAGGTGACGACAAATTATTCTGGTTTTATAAAGTTTATTAAGAAGGAAGCGTATCGATCTTATTGCAAATTTTTTCAAATATCTCTTCAATATCACCAATTCCGTAGACTTCCTGATATTTATTTTGCTTGCTATAGTAATCTGCTACGGGAGCAGTTTTACTTAAATATTCATTTATACGGGTTCTTATTAAAGTCTCATTCTGATCGTCAGCCCTTCCTGAAACTTCTCCCCTTTTGAGTAATCTTTTTGTCAGCTCTTCTGCATCCACTACAAGTGCAATCATTCCCGAAATAGAAATATTTCTTCGCGTTAATAATTCATCTAATGCAATGGCTTGAGGAACAGTACGAGGAAACCCGTCAAATATAAATCCCCTGGCATTTGGATTTTCATTTAGCTTGGAATCAATCATTCCGATTACTACTTCATCCGGAACTAAAATACCCTTATCTATCAGACCTTTTGCTTTAAGCCCCAATTCAGTTCCTTTCTGAATTTCCGACCTTAAAATATCACCGGTTGAAAGGTGAACCAAATTATACTTTTCAATAATTTTTTGACTTTGTGTTCCCTTTCCTGCACCGGGAGGTCCGAACAAAACGATATTTAGCATAATGAATTTAAAATGTTATTAATCAAGCTGAGTATACTCCTTTTTTTCTTGCGAAACTACGTAAACATCACTGAAATTCCTTCCATAACCGTCAAAATCCAAACCGTAACCTACCACGAAATCAGAAGGAATTTCAAAACCTATGTATTTAATGTCCAATGTTCTTTGAAGGGATTTGGGCTTTAGCAAAAAGGTAGCTATTTCTACACTAGCAGGGCCGGATTCATGGATAGTCTGAAGAATTTTTTCCATCGTTAACCCTGTATCTACAATATCTTCTATAATTACAACATGTCTATTGCTAACAGATTCTGTCAATCCAATCAGCTCCTTTATATTTCCTGTGCTTTCTGACCCGGAATAAGAGGCGACTTTAACAAAGGATAATTCACTCTCAATATTCACCACCTTCATTAGGTCGGCTGCAAACATAAATGCTCCGTTCAGCACAACAATAAATAAGGGATTTTTATCAGCATATGCTTTATTAATTTTCCACCCTATTTCAATCACCCTGCTATCAATTCTATCCCTGGGTATAAAAAGCTCGAATTCCTTATTCTTTATCTTCATTACCACTTGGTTTAAAGGGCAAATATAAAAATAATAAAGTGTAATTGTTTGGCGCTAATTAAATAAAGCCAAAAGACTTTTTAAAGACTAAAAGCGAAAGAAGGAGGTTGAAAACAATCAACTGTGTTAGTAATCTGCTATTTCACGGATTCTACGGGGGAGTTGCTAAAGGAGACTTTATTTTTAAAATTCCTGAAGTTAAAATCAAAGAAGAAATAAGGTTTAGGATATTTGACTTTTTTGGGTATTGATACAATAAATAAGGTTTTATGATTACTGCTTAAATTATAAAGGTTGATTTCCCCACCTATTTTCTCAATTGCATTTTTAGATTTATATAATCCCAAACCAAACCCCTGGGATAAACTTGTTCCCTTAAAGAACATATCAAAAATCTTTTCGGAAAATTCAGGAGGAATGCCATTTCCATTGTCAGCAACTGAAATTTCCCAGTAATTATTTATTTCTTTGAACCCTATTTTAATGTAAGGACGGTGGTTAGACTTTGCTGGTATGCTGTATTGAATTGCATTTTTTATAATGTTAAAAACAATAATTTCCAGCATTTTCGGATCTGTCTCGATCTTACAATTTTCCGGTATTTCACTCTTTAAGTTTATATCTTTTAATTTTTCTTCCAACCCTATACTTTTGATCACCTTATCGACAAATTCCTTAAGATATATGGAAGATTTTTCAACAGTATGATGCTTTATATTTCCAATGTCAATAATTAAATAAAGTAGGTTGGACATTTTATTGATCACCTCCTTAAGTCTGGAGAAATATCCTAATGCAGCCTTATCTTTCACATCAAGAAGCGCGACATTGCAGAGGCCGGATAAGGTAGCTAAAGGACCACTTAAATCATGAGAAGACCGATATATAAAATTATCAAGCTCGTTATTGGTTTTAAAAAGTTCATTTACAGCTAACTCAAGGCTGGAAGTTCGCTCTTTGACTTTCATTTCCAGTTGATTATTGATTCGTTTTTTGAGCAAGATCCTGTTAAAGAGCACGATAACAAGGACAAAAACCAAAAAGATGATAACGACCAGGGTATAGATTAATAAATTTCTCTTGCTCAAGTTCAGGTTTTGAATTTCATTCTTTTGTTTGAGCAATAGTTGTTCCCGTCTTAACAACTCAATTTCCTTTTCCTTTTTTTCTGCCTCATAGTTTACATTACTTTCTGCTACAGGCGCTTTGCTGTTTTCCGTTAAAAGAGAATCTTTATAATTTGTGTAAACCCGGTGGAATTCATAAGCTTTTTCAAAGTTTTTAAGCTTAGCATAGATATTAGCTAAACCCAAACTTGTAATTCTTATATATTCTTTAGAACCAATGTCCTTTGCAATAGTATAACTTTCAAGTTCATAATCTAAAGCATTCTCGATTTCTCCTACTTTGGAATAGGTACTGGCGATGTTATGCAAGCAATAAGTTTTGCCCGTATTGTCATTTTTGTTTTCAACTATCTTAAGGGCGTCAAAATAATAAGTAAGCGCTTCATAAAATTTGCCCAGTTTTTCATATACTGATCCAATCTTATTCAGACGGGAAACTGTTAATTCGTGGTCCTCAAGCTTTTTAAGAATTTCAAGTGATTTGAAAAAATATTTTAAAGAGGTATTGTAGTGTGCCCTTAAAGAATACACCTGGCCGATATTGGCATAATCTTTTGATAGCTGCTTATAGTCTCCTAATTGCTTGTCTAATTCCAGCGCTTTGTTATAATACTTTAATGCCTTCTTATAGATGCCCTGGTTTTCATAGACAAGGCCGATTTTATTATAGACAGTGGCCAAATCTCCTTTAGGAACGCTTTTTCCGACTAGATCCAAATAATTAAAAAAATACTCTAAAGCCTTGGGATGGTTTTCCTGGTCTAGATAAGTTTGGCCTATTTTATTATATGAATCTGCAAGAAGCGCTTTATCCTTTAACTCTTCGGCAATTTTTGCGGTTTTTAAAAAATATATAAGGGCACTACTATACTTAGACTGGAGTAAATAAACACTTCCAATTTTATAGCTAAAGTCTGCTATTTCCGTATTAAGATTTTTATTTACTGCTAATTCATACCCTTTTTGGGCATACTCTAAGGCTTTGTCGAGATTAGTATAAAAATACCCAGTATAAAGCTCCTTACACAAATGAATTTTTATGGAATCATCTGCATTTTCTAACTTTTTTTGAATGTTTTTTATTTCTACTTCACTTTGAGCAAAAGAATTAGCCAGACTAAGACATAAAAATGTAATCAGTAGAGCTAGTTTTCTTTTCATAATCACTATACGTCTTAATCTATTTTTTATTTTTTTGTGCGAGTATTATAATTTTCTTGCATGCAAAAAATCATATTTCCGATTCTGTTATACGCAATAATTCAAACGTTTGTCTAAAATAAGAAACAATTTTTAAAAAAATGGTACATCTCAAAATATTTATAACTAAACTTTTACTAAACCTATATAAAAAAAAACTTAAGGTATATTTTTGACCTTTATTTATAAAGAAAAATATATGCTTAAAAAGATCAATCCATCAGCCACAAAATCCTGGAATGAATTAAAAAATCATTATCTCTCAATGAAGAATGAATCGATAGGTAAGATGTTTGAAAAGGACCCTAAAAGATTTTCTTCATTTTCTCTCTCGTTTGAAAGTATACTTCTTGATTACTCAAAAAATATAATTAATATAGAAACGCTGAAGACTCTTTTTAATCTTGCTGATGAATGTGCTTTGAAGGATGCAATTGGGAAAATGTTTTCAGGTGATAAGATCAACGAAACTGAAAACAGGTCTGTTCTTCATATTGCGTTAAGAAACAGAGAAAACGCTCCTATATTGGTAGATGGCAAAGACGTGATGCCAGAAGTAAACAAAGTGTTGTCCAAAATGGAGGATTTTTCCAAAAGGATAATTTCAGGAAGCTGGAAAGGATTTACGGGCAAACCCATAACAGATATAGTAAATATTGGAATTGGGGGTTCGGATTTAGGTCCGGTGATGATTACTGAAGCATTAAAACCCTATAAGAAAGCCAATATTAATGTTCATTTTGTATCTAATGTGGATGCAACCCATATAGCAGAAACCCTTAAGAAGGTTTCTGCAGAAACTACTTTATTCCTCATAGCTTCTAAAACGTTTACCACACAGGAGACTATGGCGAATGCACATAGCGCCAGAAGATGGTTTATGGCTGCATGCGGAGATGAGAATTTTATTAAAAATCACTTTGCCGCCATTTCAACAAATGCGGAAGCCGTTAAGAAGTTTGGGATCGCCGAAGACAGCATGTTTGAATTTTGGGATTGGGTTGGAGGAAGATATTCCTTGTGGTCTGCTATCGGTCTTTCTATAGCCTGCTCAATCGGATTTGAAAATTACCGTGAACTTCTGGAGGGCGCCAATGCAATGGATAAACACTTCAAAGAAGCTCCCTTCGAAAAAAATATACCTGTAGTACTGGCTTTAATCGGCGTATGGTACAACAACTTCTTTGGCGCTGAAACAGAAGCCATCCTGCCGTATGACCAATATATGCATAGATTTCCGGCCTATTTTCAACAAGGAAATATGGAAAGCAATGGAAAATATGTAGACCGGTCAGGACAGGAAGTAGCTTATCAAACAGGTCCTATCATTTGGGGGGAACCAGGAACAAATGGACAGCACGCCTTTTATCAATTGATTCATCAAGGTACTAAATTAATTCCTTCTGACTTTTTAGCTCCGGCAGTGAGCCACAACCAAATTGAGGACCATCATCAAATGTTGTTGAGCAACTTCTTTGCTCAAACCGAGGCTTTAATGAAAGGAAAAACTGAAGAAGAAGTTATTAAAGAACTAAAAGCTGCAGGAAAAAGTGAGGAAGAAATAAAGTTTTTAACCCCGTTTAAAGTATTCAAAGGAAATAAACCAACAAATTCATTTCTATTTAAGAAACTAACACCCAGAACGTTGGGTAGCCTTATTGCCATGTATGAGCACAAAATATTCGTACAAGGGATAATCTGGAATATTTTCAGCTTTGACCAATGGGGCGTTGAGCTTGGAAAGCAACTTGCCAATCAGATCTTACCGGAATTAAGAGGAGACGAGGTAATATCTTCCCATGACTCATCAACAAATGGGCTGATTAATGCTTATAAGAAAATGAGAAAATAAGAAATGACGAATGGAGCCATAGAGTAATTTTGCTTTCAGATTTAGCAAGAACCTAACAGGTTTTTAAAACCTGTTAGGTTAATCGGATTAATACTTTTTTAAACGATTTCACTTAACTCCAGCCATCGGTTGGTCTTCGCCTCCAATTGCTTATCGATTTCAGCAATCTTCTTTGCCCATTCCGTCAGTTCCTCGTGATTAGGACTTCCGATATTTAACTTTTCTACCAAATCCCTTTTTTCCTCCTCCAGTTTCTCCAATTCCTTTTCTAATTTCTCAAATTCTTGCCTTTCCTGAAATGAAGCTTTTTTCTTATCAGGGTCTGTATAGGTTGTTTGATTTGAAGTTTCTTTTTTTTCTTGCTTGGGCTCTACTTTTTCCTGAACGTCCACGTCTTCGAGATATTCCCTGTAATCGGTATAATTACCAGGGAAGTCTTTAATTTTTCCTTCTCCTTCAAAAACGAACAAATGGTCGACCAGTCTATCCATAAAATATCTGTCGTGAGAAACCAGAACAAGGCAACCTTTGAAGTTCATTAAAAAATCTTCCAGGACGTTAAGTGTATTAATATCCAAATCATTGGTCGGTTCATCGAGGATCAGAAAATTTGGGTTTTTAATCAATACAAGCAACAGTTGTAATCTTCGCTTTTCCCCTCCGCTGAGTTTACTTGCAAAGTCATATTGAGCAGGAGGAGAAAATTGAAAATGCTGAAGAAACTGAGAAGCAGTAATTACAGATCCATCACCGAGTTCTATAAAATCTGCGATGTCTTTCACAATATCAATCACTCTTTGGTCATCCTTAAATCTCATTTCTTCCTGTCCGTAATATCCGAAAACCGTTGTTTCCCCTTTGACGATCTTGCCGCCATCGGGAAAAAGCAGACCTGTAATCATGTTAAGAAAGGTAGATTTTCCTGTTCCATTTTTTCCCACAATTCCAATCCTGTCCTGTTTCTTAAAAACATAGGAGAAGTTTCTGATCAATTCACGGTCTGAAAAGCGCTTAGAAACATTTTCCATTTCCAGGATCTTGCTTCCCAATCGGGTAGTTTTTACATTAAATTCAACCTGTGATTTTTCTATCTTCTGACTCGCTTTTTCTTTTATATCTTCGAAAGCTTCCACCCTGTATTTGGCTTTGGTACCTCGGGCCTTTGGCTGTCTTCTTATCCATTCCAACTCTTTTTTCATTAAGTTTCTGGCCTTATCAATTTCTGTATTTTTTTGGGCTTCTCTTTCCGCTTTTTTTTCAAGGAAATAACTGTAATTGCCATTATAATTGAATAACTGACCCTGATCCAGTTCTATAATCTGATTGGTCACACTATCCAAAAAATACCTGTCGTGAGTAACTAAAAGAAGGGTTTGATTTTGAGTTTTCAGAAAGCTTTCCAACCATTCTATCATATCAATATCCAAGTGGTTGGTAGGCTCATCCATGATAATGAAATCAGGATTTTCGATTAAAATGCCCGCAAGTGCAACCCTCTTCTTTTGTCCACCCGACAGTTCGTTTATCTTTTGCTCAAGATTTACTATTCCAAGTTTACCAAGGATTTCCTTTACTTTCACTTCATAATCCCAGGCATTTAAAGCATCCATGCTTTCCATGGCTTTTTGCAAAGCGCCGGTATCTTCTCCCTTTTCAGCTTTCACTAATGCCTCTTCATAGAATTTAATCGCAGCAGTAATCGGATTTTTGTCACTAAAAATCGCTTCGGTAACAGTCATTTCCACACCTAAATAGGGATTTTGACTTAGAAAGCGCATAGATATACCTTTTCGTAAAGAAACTATTCCATTATCAGGCAATACTTCTCCGGTAATAATTTTTAATAAGGTTGATTTTCCAGCTCCGTTTCTTCCGACCAAAGCAACCTTTTGCCCTCTCTCTATACCAAAGGAAAGATTTTTTAATAAAACTTTATCTCCAAGTGTTTTGGAGAGGGACTCAACAGATAGATAATTCATAGTTCTTAAAACAAAGTGCAAAGTTAATCACAGATTTAATAGATTACACAGATTCCATTGAAGCGGATCAGAGATTTAATTGACAAGTAGCAGAATTTGCAAAAATTATGACGATGTTATATTTGATGACAATGTTCCACAGAGGGCTCCTGATCTAAATTTTGCTTAAGTAAACTACTTTTTCTTTTGGCAGTAATAGACTTAAAAAATTAAATTGTAAAAAAAGATGTTTAACCAGTAATAAAAAATACGATATGAATTTTTTAGCCCATTTGCATTTATCGGGGAATAACGAAGGTATCAAAATTGGTAACTTCATCGCTGATTTTGTAAAAGGCAAAAACCACGAAGAATTTCCAGCAGCTGTTAAGCAAGGAATTATTATTCATCGGCACATTGATTATTTTACGGACACTCATCCAATCGTTTTAGAAAGTAAACAACGGCTTTATTCGACCTACCATAAGTATTCCGGCGCAATAGTAGATGTTTTTTATGATCATTTTTTAGCCACCAAATGGGATTTGTTCAGTGACATTCCTTTGTTCGATTTTTCCAGTGAATTTTATTTTATGGTAAAAAAGCATTCTGATTATCTACCGGATAAAGTGAAAGAATTTTTGCCTTATATGATAGAACAGGATTGGCTGATAAATTACCGAAACTTCAACGGCATAGGGAAAGCCCTGAACGGAATGGCCAGGAGAACCACTTTTGAATCGGGGATGGAAAATGCTTTAACAGAATTAAGGCAGTATTATGGTGATTTTAAAAGGGAATTTCTGCTATATTACCCCGAATTAATTACTTACGTCAAAGGGTTAATCCATGATTTCGAAAGCGGCCAAACTGATAATTGAAGGTTTCCATAATTATAAGTCCAACTTTGACTCTATTACCAACAAAGCCAGGATCCGGTTTGAAAATAAACAGTGGTTGGAATTTCAAAATGACGTGGCTCAAAGACTCTATCTTCACAAAACTTATGTTTATGCAACGGTAGATGTTATAAAGGAATTTATCCTGAAAGAATCTTTTGTGGAAAGGTGGCAAGATGTATACATTGAATACAGTTCATTAATTGCTTCCCGGACAGATGTTGAACTTGCTTATACTTTCTTTTCTTCTGTTACCCGGAAGATTTTTCCGACCTATTTTCAGGATCATAATCTATCTGTCAGAATCTTAAAAACAAAGGATGGAAAATATTCTGTTTACAGTTCTTATTTTACTCAGGAGGATTTCACAAAAACTATTAAAGCGGTTTTGAAGAACATTCCGATCCAGCTTCCATATCCCTTAATAGAAGAAGATGCTTTATTAATCGGCGAAAGGCTTGAGGCAGCCATTAAAGAAAAAGGGTTTGAGACCTGTCAGGAAATTGCAATAGTTAAATCACCCTTTTTTAGAAACAAAACCGGTTATATTGCCGGAAAAATTATCCTTACGGAAGAAATTAATATTCCATTCCTGATTGCTATGGTACACCGGGAAGGTGGATTACAAGCGGATGCCGTAATTCTTACTTCTGAGAAACTGGAGGTGATCTTTAGTTTTACACGGTCTTATTTCTGTGTGGAAACAGAATCTCCTTCTTCCATGGTTAATTTTTTACAAACCCTTATGCCCGGAAAGCGACAGGCTGAAATATACAATTCGTTAGGCTTTAATAAACATGGCAAAACTTTATTATTCAATGATCTTCATACCTTCATTGATTCTTCTTCAGAAAAGCTGGTAAATGCCCCAGGGATAAAAGGAATGGTAATGGCTGTATTTACTTTTCCTTCTTTTCATACTGTTTTTAAGATCATTAAAGATGAATTTGATCCGGTGAAAACAGTAACGCGGAAAGAAGTGATGGAAAAGTACCGATTAGTCTATAAACACGATCGCTACGGACGACTGGCAGATACTCATGAATTTGACAATCTTACTTTACATGTGGATGATTTTGATCCGGATCTTTTGGAAGAATTGCAACGCGTAGGATCAAGATCAATAAAAGTAGATGGGCAGAAGGTTTTGATAAAGCATACTTTTACGGAGAGAAAAATGTGGCCGCTTAATCTTTTTATCGAGCAGCAGGAGGAGGAGATCGTAAAGAAAGTAATTGTGGATTACGGAAATGCTCTAAAAGAGCTTGCTTATGCGAATATATTTCCTGGAGATCTACTGATGAAAAACTTTGGCGTCACCAGGGATTTCAGGGTAGTATTTTATGATTACGATGAAATTACTTTTGTGACTGCCTGTAATTTCAAAAAAATACCTATTCCAAAGACAGTGGAAGAATTGTATGCTTTTCAGCCTTACTATGAGGTAAAGCCGAATGATATTTTTCCCGAGGAGTTTAAAAATTATTTGGTTCCACAAGGGCCGTTAAGAGACCTTTTCATTAATGCCCATCCGGAGTTATTTGAAATCGATTTTTGGGAAGGCATAAAGCAAAATCATATTAAGGGAAACGTTTTTGAGATTGTTTCCTATGATAAGAAGAATTGCTTGAGATAAGCGTGGTCTGAACCGGAATTTCTAGAATTATTGGAATTTTGGACCTGACTTTTCAGAATCGCTTAAAATTCAAAAAAAATATTCATTCTACAAATTCCGGTTCAAACAGGGTTAAGATATTTTAACCAAAGAATAATTTTCATTGATAAATACTTCTCCATCTTCCTTCCTTACTCTGTAGGAAATAATTCCCTGTTTTTTTAAAAATAGGGGTTGAACAATAAAGCCGGAACAAACATATCGGTCTTTATCGTATACTTTCACCATATCTCCACTTTTGAACCGGGCCATATCGTAAATAATTTTATTTACGATATCCGCTCGTTTTTGCATAAATTCCCCAATTTTTCTATCCATTTCATTGATGAAATGGAGCTTATCGTCATTTATTTTATGGACCATTACTTTAAGCTGATTAAATTTTTCTTCTCTTCTTTTGAAAGGCAAGCTTATTACAAACTATCAGATAAAGGTTAAATTAAAAATGAATAGAAAATGCGAAAATTGGATTTTCTATTCAGCTTAGTTTTAATAACTTTATCTTTTTTATAACCTCTTTGCTTGCAGCCTCCATACGGGGGCTTTTTTATTTAACACATTCTATAATTGTCAAGCAATTATTTTCTTATAACGCCGGTATCGTTAATTGCTACTATAGTTTACATTAAGGTTTACCAAATAGTTCCTATTTTAATCAAATTTGTTTTAGTTTTTTTTGATAAAAAAATAAGGTAGGTGAAATGGCTTTTTCAATCAAAACTCAAAAAACACTCATCGGGAATTTGAGCTCTCCATATTATTATTTTTGCAAAACTAATTCATAATTAGAGGATTGCTTGATTTTATAGATGAGTTCCTCAATAGAAGAAGCAATAAAATTCTTATCTCCCACTTTTAAGAACCACTTTCTATTTTCCTCATCTATCTCTATTTGTATAGAAGATGATTTCGAATTATCCACTTTAAAACCTACCCGTTCCAACGCCCTTTCGGTCCAGGAAAACAGGGTTTTATTGCCTGAAAGATTCACTCTATAATTATATCCCGTATTGATTTTAAACCGTCCGGTCATTTTATCGAAAGTCATTCCATGTTTTTCAAAGGCTTTTTGAAAAACACCGCTTATAACCATATCCTCCGGAACACCGGAAAAAATATGATTTCCATATTCGCCAAAATCTTCCTGATTTTCAGTCTTTTGAGTATCAATTAACCAAATCTTATCTGCGGACTGAAGCGCTAAATCCAGTTCGTGGGTTGACACCAAAATCACTTTTCCGGTTTCCAGGGCGAGCTTTTTCAACAAAAGAAAAATTTCTATCCGGTTTGGAAGATCAAGATGAGCAGTGGGTTCGTCCAGCAAAATAATGTCTGTATCCTGGGCCAACGCTCTTGCTACCATCACTTTTTGAAGTTCTCCGTCGCTTAATTCTCCAAGCTGCCTGTTTATAAACTTCTTGGTGTCGGTAGATTTAAGTGCCCAGTCTATGATTTTTTTATCCTTGTCCGTTAATCCTCCCAGCCAATTGGTATAAGGATATCTTCCCAGACCTACCAATGCATAAACATCCAAATTGCTAACAGCCACACGATCCGTTAAAACCACACTTAATATCTTCGATAATTGCGAAGGTCTGTAGTGAGAGATGTTTTTCCCGCGGATTTCAACCGATCCTTTTAAGGGTCGTTGAACACCTGCCAATGTTTTCAGTAGAGTTGTTTTTCCAGAACCATTCTGGCCTATCATACAAATAAATTCTCCTGCTGATAAAGAAAGATTCACAGGGCCAGCCACTACTTTTCTTAAAGCAGATTTTTGGTAACCTATCAAAAGGTCTTTTATAACAACTATTTCTTCCATCTAGCTAAAAGAAGATTTAAGGTTATTTTTTCTCAGGATCACTGAGATAACTACAGGAGCACCTATCAGTGAAGTGATCGCATTAATTGGGAGAATGGATTGCTTTCCTGGCAAATGGGTAACAATATCACAGAAAAGCATGATCACTCCGCCTAAAAGACAAACGACTGGAATCAGGATTTTGTGATCTGAAGTATTGAGTAATGACCTGCTCAAGTGGGGAACCGCAATGCCGATAAAACCAATAGGTCCACAAAAAGCAGTAATACTTCCGGCCATAAGACTTGTACTGATGATGATAATGATCCGGGAATAATTTACTGATAAACCCAGGCTTCGGGCATAATTCTCTCCAAGTAATAGAACATTTAAAGCTTTGGATGTTCCAAACGCCATCATCAATCCAAGCACAACAACTATTGAAAGTATAAATAAATGCTCGCGCGTCACTCCACCTAAGCTACCAAATGTCCACATAAGATAGTCCTTGATTTGGTCCGGCTGGCTGAAATATTGCCAGATACTTACCAAGGCTATGGTAATATGACTCACCATTAATCCAACCAACAGCAGGATTACATTGTCCCTGACTTTTGAAGCAATGGCAAGTACAAAAAGCAGTGTTAAAAAGGCACCCATGGTGGCAGAAAAGATCAGCAACCAACTGCTCAAAAAACCAAGTGAGCGAATGGCAAAAACTGTAGTAACAAATCCTGAGGAAAGCATAACCAGCGCAACTCCTAAACTTGCTCCTGATGTAATTCCCAAAACCGAAGGGCCTGCCAAAGGATTCCTGAACAGCGTTTGCATTTGCAATCCGCTTACGGATAAAGCTGCTCCTACTAAAACTGCGGTTGTCGCTTTAGGCAGCCTGATTTTAAGAATAATGTTATTCCAGGCAAGATTATCTGTTGGATCTGCAAAAAGAATACTTATTATTTTATTTAAGGGAATGTGAATTGATCCTAATGCTATGTCACCGATAAAAAAAAACAGCAAGGCAAAGAATAAAACTACAAGAAGGATGAGCGGCTTTCTTTTCTTTTTACGGTTGAGAATTTCCTCTTTAGCTCTACTTTCCATCTATTTTAACTGCTTATAATAGTACAACTTATGTTTTGGCAAGAGCTCGGGATGAAAGATTTTTATCAGGTCAGCAAGCACGACATGAGGATTTAATACGCCTGATTCCCAATATTCATTTGCCCCATTTTCCTTTGTTCTGTTGTAATGATTATAAACCCTTCCGCTTTTATAAGCTTTAAAGTCAGCCAGTCTTGCGTCTACGTTTATCAAGTCTTTTTTTGAAGAGGCATATTCCGGGTTTAACCAAAAATCTGCCTTTAAGCCTTTTGCATAAACAGCTTCAAAACTTAAGGGAAAACTGGCGGTAGTAGAATCGGTTACCCAAGGATAAGTCGCGCCCGCATCTTTTATTAAATGACTCATAAAGCTTCTGCCGCCAGGGATAAACCAGGCATCTTTATAGCTGAGACCAGTAATAATATTGGGCCTATTTTCAATGTCCTCTGTAAGCTTTTTAAGCTTTAAATATTCCTCTTCTATTTGTCGAAATTTTTCATTAGCCAGGGTTTCTTTATTTAAAAAGAGCGCCAGCATTTTTAACCATTCCGCCCTTCCCAACGGATTTTTTTCCCGCCATTCTGAATTTACCAATACGCTTATTCCTGATTCAATAAGCATTTTGTAACGGGTAAGATCAGAAATGGTAACGCCCGAAATCATTAAAGCCTGTGGATTGAGCGATAGGAGTGTTTCCTGGTTTAAATCGTCGGGCTGGCCGATATAAGTGATGGTTCCTTCCTTTAAACCCTTTTTTACGAAAGGATTTATAATGTATTCAGGGGAAGCAAAACCTTTGATGATATCCGTAGATTCTAAAATATCAGCAAAAGCTACGTGTGGAGTATATACACAGGCAAATGTCTGAATAGGAATTTCAACAAATTGTGCATCCTCATAACCTGAAGGCCGAGGCGTTCCCTTTTGGGTTAAAACATAGGTTAAAGTATCCGAGGAATTTTTGTAAGGATTTATGATTTTCAATACCTTATAATTTCCAAAATATGCTACTTTAAATCCTGTGGCATATTTAACATTGAGTTTCTCTGGAAAATAATCTTTCTGCGGGTTCTGACTGATTTGGGTTTTACTATTATTCTTTTCTTGTTTACAAGAAGTAAAAAATAATAAACAAAAGAGGGTCGTTGACAGAAGAACTATTCTCCCGGCAGCGTTGATGCGTTTTTTTTTCATAATGTCTCTGGCCTTTCTTCTGAAAGCAAAAAGAGTTTAAACAGCATTATGACCGGTATTCTGGCTTCCTCACTTTATGACGCCTTCCCGTTTTGAATATGAAGCATGAATTCATCATTCCTACAGTGGCCTTTTGTCAAAGCTTTTAAGAGGTTTACAGCAGCAGAGACTGCTCCGGATTTGCACCGGATTCCCATACATAATACGGGGCAAAGGTAGGAATTTTTAATGGGATTAAGAGATTAAGGGACAAAATGGATTACGACACATAACAAGACAAGAAATCCCTTCGAGTGGCTTCATCATTCGGCCCATCGCTAATTAAAATAATTCTTTTATTATGGAATTAGAATTAAGCTTAGACTTGCAAAGAAAATTTAATTAAACTTTTTTTGCTATCAAATGAAGAAGCAGCAAAAACCAAAACCTCTAACAAAGGAATATATAAACAAAAAAATACAGTTTGAGGAAGAAATAAGAAAAATGGTTTTTCAAACATTTCTTTTAACTATTGCAGGTTCTGTAACGTTATGGATTAAAGAAGGATTTGGACTATACTCCAACAGTGGTTTGATAATTTCTTTTCTTTTATTAAATTGGATCGTAATTAGCGTTTTTACTACTAAAAAATTAATTAGAAAATGGAATTTACTGGAATAATGTTTTTAGTTCTTCTCGGCGTGATTGGAGTAATTTCTATTGTTGCAATAGTAAATGGCGTAAAATTCTTAGTAAAAAAGGATTAAATTATTAAATCTTTATTAAGAATTGAAATAGCTTTTAAGGTAATTTTTTTTTATCCAAAACTTTTTGAAATTCTTCCTGCCACCCTATGAGGGAAATAATTGCTAGCCAAGCAACTCATTATTCAACTGACTAATACTTCTGTTGCATAAAATATTTTCAATCGCGCGTGCAAATAATATTCTGGAGCTCGCTACTTTAATTTTTGAAGAGGTAAACTGACGATCAATCGTGTCGGTAATGCATACAGATTCTAAAGGAGAGGCTTCAATTCTTTCTATCGCATTTCCTGTTAATAAGCCGTGGGTACAATAGGCTCTTACTGATTTTGCTCCATGTTCCATTATTATTTCCGAGGCTTTGCAAAGTGTGCCTGCTGTATCGATCATGTCGTCTATAATGATTACGTTTTTGCCGGACACTTCCCCAATAATCTCCATGTGCGAAACCTGATTTGGTCTTAACCTTTCTTTGTTGATTACTGCCAGTTCTGATTCAATATGTTTTTTGTACTGTTTTATTCTTTTCAATCCGCCAAAGTCAGGGCTGCATAAGCAAATGTCAGGTAGTTGAAGCGAATTGATATGTGCTGCGAAAATAGAGGTAGTCTGAAGATGATCTACCGGAACTTTATAAAATCCTTCGATGGCATTGGTATGCATTTCCAAAGTAATTACCCTGTCTGCGCCTGCAAGCTGGATAATGTCTGCCATCATCCTGGAGGCAACCGAGGTTCTTTCTCCATCTCTTCTTTCCTGACGGCTATGGGGCAAATAGGGAATTACGCAAACCACTTCTTTGGCTGACGATCTTTTTGCTGCATCAATGGTCAGAAAATATTCGAATACATTTTCATAGGGAAGATTGATCCTTGAAATAATAAAAATGGTCTTTTCCCGGATGGTTTGGTCAAAGCGAACATAAACTTCCCCGTCAGAAAATCTTTCAGAGTAAATAACGCCTAAATCCACCCCCAGGTGATCTGCAATTGTTTGAGAAAACTCCTTTGATTTTGGGGTAGTATAGATGAGAAAGTTCTTTTCCATTTTTTATAATTTTCTGAATTTAAGATGTTCAAATTTAACCACGGGGTTCATGAAGAGAAATATTGAGGTACACCGAGAAACATTAAGAAAACCTCGGTATCTCCGTGTAAAAACTCTATGATCTCTGTGGTAAATTTCATTACAAAAAGAAGGTTAAAAAAGATCAATTCCAAACCTCAATCTGATCGCACCTTGTACTTTGGAAACATTATTATATCCGGTTACAAAATCGACCCTGAAGAATTTGGCTATATTTTCTACTCCCAACTGCAATTCAACATGCTCCCGATTATCTTCTGTTCGCAAGAAGTTGACTCCCGCTACTTCCTGGAATTTTGTTTTTCTTAATAATGGTATTTTATTAAAAATAAATCCGTTAAAATGGTGTTCATAATGGGCTTCTATATAAGATGAGGTGGTGCTGTTCGTATAATAATCCAGTAATTGAAAATTTCCTGTAGGCTGTTTCAGGTTTAGAAATATAGTCTGATTGCCATTGAAATGTTTGTAGTCCACAAAAGGAACCGAGTGTTTATTCAGAAACCCTCCTACAGACACGTTCCATGTTGATTTTCCTAATAAACCAAAGTTAAAGTTGTCATTAACCGTTACGCTTGCCAAATCAAAATTTACGTCACTATCGAGCAAAGGTGCGCCTTTAGCGTATTTAAGGGAAAATACCGGATACTTTGAGCTATGTGGTTCTTTGCCATGTGGCATTGTAGAATATTTTTGATTGATCACGAACCTCAGTTCTCCATTGAATAAAAGCGCCTGATGATCTTCGATTACGGGCGAGTCAAAAGTTGTCAATGAAAACGGATCTAAAGGATTATTTGAAGTATATCTTCTGTTTTCATCTTCATTTACAAAAGCAAAGTTTGTCCTGTTTCTCAGCCCATGTCTGAATTCGTACCCTACATTTCCTGAAAAATATATTCCATTGGTGAGTTCCTGTTTGTAATTTATTTTGGCATAAGTTTTTTCATAAAGCTTCATATAATTTTCCCGTAAAAAAAGAGAGTAGTAAGTATTGATAATCCGATCTACAGAATTCAGCGTATTGATCTGGCTTACATATTTTCCACCTTCAATTCCGATAAACTGTTGCTTGAAACGATTCATTGACCAGTTTAACTCGGTTTTCGGATTAAAATGACCATTTGAAAAACCATACCTCAGGTGAGTCGCCCATGTGAAATTTTGCTGGTTCCACTTGCCCTTCCGAAAAGTAAAGATAAAATTGACATTTGCTCCCTCTACAGTGTTGAAGTTGAGAATATCGATTAAAGGATTTGTTGAATACCTCGTTTCATTGTAGCGCCGGTAATAAGTATATCCAAGGAGCAGACTTGTCCATCCAAACTTATTTCTTTTCATGTCTACGGAGTCAAGGTATTCTTTGGAGGTCTGCACTCTTTCCGTACTGTCTGCCTTTAGATAGTATTTCATTTCATCGGCAGTAAGCAAAACAGGTCTTGTGGTTTTCCAATAAGAAGAATCCCTTTTATTGGCTTGTGTTTCTATTTTGAATACTTCATTCTTAAAGAAAAACTGAGGAAACTCCCGGTTGATTTCATAATTGGCGTAATTCACCACATTTACAAATGAAGCCCCAAAACCAAGCGCCTTAAGCTGCGCCTGGTATTTTACCGAAGCAGGCATCCAAATCGAATCATTGATAGCTACATAATCTTGCTGAATCTTAAAATTCTGAAAAAACTCTATCTGATTTTCCCCTAGTTCAAGGTCTATACCGGTTATGTTCCAGGTATCATCCACGATATAAATGTATCCCTTAAAGACTGGGTCGCTCTTTCGTTTTGGTATCACCTGGATTTTATTGATGATCCTGTTCCCTTCCTTGATTTCACCTTCCAGTTTGTAATCGTAAAAGAGAAATGAGTTTTGGGAAATAGGGGAAACAAAACCCCTTTGAGTAAGGCCATCAATTTTTAACAAATTATGATAAAAGTTTGCTTTCAGCTCTGTGTCGCCAATCCTGTTCCAGCTATATCCCTGGCTGTTTCCTGCAACTTTTGAGGAAATCATTTCTTCTTTCACATTATCGGGTTTTTGAACATAGAGCCTGGCTTTTGATTCTGACAAATAGACCATACCGAGATTAGTGGAATCCGGCATTTGATCTTTTGGTATAAAAAACAGTAAAGCGGGTCTGTCTTGCGGAATTTCATCTAATTTGCCAACCCCTTTAATGTAGACATCACACGAATAACTCTGAACTGCATCGAGATTGTCTTTCCTCTTTTTCTGCGCTTCTTTAATTATTCCATATGCCGGATCTTTGTATTTGTTTGTAATGGTCACTTCTTTCAAAACCACTTCCTCGGGAACCATCCGGACATTTATTTCCTGGTCTTTACTTAAATCCACTTGCCTGAATTGTTTTTTAAATCCCAGGTATTGGTAGGCCAGTGTATAAGTTCCCTTTTTCAATTTTATAGAATACTCGCCCTTAGAGTTTGAAGAAGTGCCATTAGAAGTACCGTCCACAATTACGTATGCATAGGGTAAAGTTTCGCCATTTTGATCAGTTATTTTTCCATAAACTTTAAACTGCTGTGGATCCTGAACTGGATCGATTGAAAAAATATGTGCTTTTATTTCTTTTGAAATAAGAAAGCAAAATAAAAGCAAAATGAATTTTGTGTTTTTCATTAAACGATTAGAGTATTTAAAAGCACTTTTGTTACAATTTACTATCTGATGGGGAAATTATTTCTTCCTGTATAATTAAAATATTTTATTCCACTATCCAGATCCGGCTATTGTTGCGCATTTTGTACTTCTTCCATTTTGGAAGTAAGCGAACCAGTTGCGAGGATAAAATCATCGTAACACCAATAATAATTGATTCTTTCGGACTGTATTTATTTTTACTTGTTAAATATGCCAGGGTAGGAAAAACAATAAAACCAATTCCTACGGATTGTAATCCTACACGCAAAGTTGTGACACTATTTCGAGGCATATAAACCTGTGAAATATCTTTGGTGGATATTCTTAAACCTGAAGAAATTATAATGGTTGAATCCCTGAACCCAAGTATAACATCGTTAAATAAAGCCTCTTCTCCTTTTAATTTGAAATGAAATTCATCGCCTTCTACCAACCGTATTCTTTTTCCCCCTAATTTTTCTACAACAATATATCTGGTTTGAGCAAGGGAAGTATAATAAGAGAAAAGAAGAAAAAATGAAAGAAGGTAAGCACCTGGACAAATAGAAAACATAAAAAAGGCATCAAACTTTCTGTTATTACGAGGGAAAAGTTTGATGCGCTACTTTTTGTCTCTCAACCTGGAGTTATGTATAGGTTGGAATTTATGAATCGATAAGAAAATTGATCCAACTACTTTCGCTTTGAGTTTTTAGCGATTCCGTGGATTTTCAGATTTATATACTCATCAATAGTACTATAGTCGAAACCGTCGTCTTTTGCTTCTTTAATAAAACTCCCGTCTACATCATGGATCTTGGCATTAATTACATCATTAATATCGAGTTTGTTAAATCCAACTGATTTCAGGCTCTCAATAAATTCGGCATTTACTCCATGAATTGTCGCCTCTATTATTTTTTTTAAGCTTAAATCACCATAACCTAAAGATTTAGCTTCTTTAATAGTAGTTGAATTTACACCGTGGATTTTAGCTTGAAGAATTTCATCCATACTTAAATCTTTAAATCCTGCATTTTTGAGATCAGACATGTATGCAGCATTTACACCATGAATTTTCAAGTCAATAATTTTTCTCAGGCTAAGATCTTCAAAACCCAAGGATTGTATTTCTTTTATTGATTGAGGATCTATATCATGAATTTTGGCTTCAATAATCTGATCCAAATTAAGGTTTTTAAATCCTGAGGTCTTAAGACCTTCAATGTATCCCGCATTTACACCATGGATTTTTAGCTCCACAATTTTTCTCATACTCAGATCATTGAAACCCATAGATTGCATTTCTTTAATCGTTTTAGGATTTACATCATGGATCTTTGCTTCAATTATCTGATCCAGATCAAGATTAGCAAAACCTGCTGATTTGAGATCTGCAATATATTGAGCATTAACGCCGTGAATTTGTAATGCGATCATTTTTTCAATTCCAGGATTTCCAAATCCAAGGGCTTGAATTTCCTTGATAGTCTTTGGATTAATGTCATGAATTTTTGCTGCCAAAAGCTGCTCAACCTCTAAGTTCTTAAAGCCCGCCCCACTTAAACTTTCAATATAATTTTTATCAACTTCATGAATGGACATGGCAAGCAGTTGATCTCCGGTTAAGGTTTTATACTTGTCTTTTAAGTAATCCACATATTTTCGGCTTACATCATTTAAAAACAGATGAAACATGAAGTTTTTATCAGATACTGATAAGTCGTTCTTTATAAGATAACTTTCAAATGAATCGTCCTTTGTAAATACATATTTTCCCTGACTGACTTCTTTGTCCAAAGCTCCAATTATTTTAAGCGTTCCTGTTTCTCTTTTTAAAATAAAAACTTCATTCTCCTGCTTTTCGAAGTCAGACTTCTCGAAACACGTCGAAATATTCCATCTTGAAGAGTTACTGTTATCTTTAAAATCTATACAATATTCATTTTCAATTTCGCGGCTATACCAGAAGCCTTGCGACATATCGGCATTATTACCGATTTTTATGTGGGTTGATTGTCTTTTTTCGCTGCCTTCAAGTTCCTTGGGTGCATTGACAGCATTTTTATCCGACATCTTTATTGTTTGCCCGGATACCGGTTCATTCAAAAGCAATATAGTTCCTAACAGCAATGGAGCAAGAAATGCATATTTCCAATAGCTGCTCAAAGTTGATTTTTTAGCGTTCATCATAAGGATTCTTTGTTTAAGTAAAGATTGATTATAATTAGTAGTAATGGTTAGAGGCTTATTCGGCGCGGCAATTTGTAAAAGACTTAACTGATATTGATCTTTCTGAACTTGTTTTTTATTTAATAAGATAGTGTCTGTTTCATATTCGATATTCTTCTCAATCTCTCTTTTATAAATCCAAACCAGAGGGTTAAACCAGAGAAAGATTACTCCTATTTCAGCAATCAAAAGATCCCAACTATGTCCCTGATTCACATGAATTTTTTCGTGAGCAATTATCTGTTCATAAGTCTCAAAATCATATTCATCAGGATGAATAAAAATGTAATTAAAGAAGGAACAGGGCGCTTGTTTGGGTTTTGCATTGACAATTATGTATTTACCATCTTGAATTTTATCTTCGCTTTTGAAAATTTTAACGATGATTGCAGTAGCTTGAAATAAAAGATTCAGGGCAAAAACCATTACACCAAAAAAATAAAACAAAACAAACCAGAAAATAGGGCTTCTGTCAACGGTAAGGGTATATAAAGAAGAATTATCAGCTGTGTTTTCATCATTTTTGACAGAAACATCAATTGCATTTTCCTCCGATAATGCCTTTTTCTCTTTCTTAATAAAATTAGTATTTACAGGAGCCGGGGTTGAGACTACAAAATCACCTGTATTCTCTGCTTTATAAAACAAGGAAGAAAGAAAACCCTGATGAGTTACAAGCTTTGGTAATTTGACCGATGGCAATGTAAATGCAAAAGCAAGAAAGACAATAAAATAAACTCTGTTAGCTCTGAAAAAAGTCTCTTGTTGCAGCAGAATTTTATAGAACAACAGAGCGACAGCCACCACAATTGAAGCTTTTAAAAGATAGAATATCATTTCTTTGAGGTTTTTTGTGCCTTGATAATATCGATAATTTCATCTATTTCAGCATCGGACAACTTTTCTTCCTTTGCAAAATGAGAGATCATTTTAGAAAATGAATCCCCAAAATACTTCTGCTTAATATCGTCCACGTCCTGCTTTCGATATTCTTCTAACGTAACCAAAGGAGCATATCGATAGGTGTTTCCGAACTTTTCGTCCTGCACAAATCCCTTGTCTTTTAAAATTTTAACCATTGTGGCAATGGTATTATAATGAGGTTTGGGCTCGGGCATTTCCTCGATAATATCTTTTATAAAAACATTTTCAAGGCGCCAAACCACTTGCATAATTTGTTCTTCTCGTTTTCCTAATTTTTGCATTTTTCTCAATTTTTAATGAATCTCCTAATGATATAGTAAACCTCCTAATTAATTAGTAATAAAACTAATCAATTAGGAGATTTATTTTTTAGACCATTAATTATTAAGAGAATGCGGGGGCCAAATGCTTAATACATGGAGAAAGGTTTATTCTATAGACACGATTTTAAAATTCAGTCATCAAACAATCAAGTGATCTAAAAGCCTAGGTTCAAATTATTCCTTGATAAACTTTGCGAGTTGAACCGATCCTTCTTTATTGGTGATTTTGATAAAGTAAATTCCCGATTTGAAATTATACGCACCCAGATTTACGTCGACTATCCCATCAGAAGCGCCTTTTAAGTTTTCCTCAAAATGAATACTTCCATACTTGTCATAGATTTTTACATTGAAATATTTACCGGAAAGAATGTCGGATTTTATAATGAAAGCATTGTTCGTAACAGGATTGGGAAATACACTCAGATTTAAAGCACTTATCAAATCTGATAGGTTTGCATTCTTATAGGCGGTTGTAGCTTCAGCTTCGTGTATAAGCGCAACTTCCAACCCATTTAAGAAAGCGCTTCCCACAACGCCTTTTAAATTGATGTTTAACATTCCATCCATTACCCATATGTTGAAATACTTTTTTATAGCATTATACTTACTTGTAGCATACATATCGAAGTTGCTTTGGACTTCTACGTCCTC